>CAYTJS010000130.1:0-9986 GCA_964438115.1 uncultured Iamiaceae bacterium | reverse complement strand
CTGCTGGCCGGGCTGGTCGCCGTAGGGCGGCGGGGGCAGGTTGCTCATGGGTGGTGCTCCTTTGCTGCGATCAGGGACCGACCCCGCCGACCAGGCGGGCGGCCCACACGAGGGCGAGGACGACGGCCACCACGGTCGGGTGGCGGCGCAGGGTGGCCATGACCGTCGGGCCGAGGGGCGTCCACACGGCGACGAGGAGGCCGAGGGCGACCGGCGCCAGCGGATGGGCGTGCACAGCGGCGACCACGTCCCCGGTCGCCGCCGCCTCGACGCCGGTGGTCAGGCCGCAGAGCGGGCAGGGGATGCCGGTGGTGCGGCGGAGGGGGCAGAGGACGCCGAGGTCGTGCACCGAGCCGACGGCCACGAACCCGGCCGCCAGGACACTCACGAGACGGACGTCGCGGACCGAGGCGGCCACCGGGTCGACGGGACTGCCGGCGGCGACGGGGTGGGGGGCGACGTCGGTCATCCCGCGGCGATGGTACGGCACCCCCGGGGGCCGGGTCGGCGATTCCCCGTGCCACACTGCCTGCCGTGGACCACCGTGCCCTCGCCCGGATCACCGCCGCCGGCCGCGTGGCCATCGGCGCCGCCCTCCTCGCCGTCCCCGGCACCGTCACCCGCTCGTGGACCGGGCCGGCGGCCGAACACCCGGGCGCCCGCCTGCTGGGCCGCGCCGTGGGTGCGCGTGACCTGACCCTGGGCCTCGGGGTCCTGGGCGCCCTCGACCGTGGTGACCCCCGGGCGGCCGACTGGATCCGGGCCTCCGCCGCCGCCGACGTCGGCGACGCCGTGGCCACCGTCCTGGCCTACCGCCTCCTCCCCCGCGGGCGCCGCTTCCTCGTCCTGGCCCTGGCCACCGGCGCCGCCGTCACCGGCTTCGTCGCCGCCGACAACCTGGATTGAACTCGAGGCACCCGCCCCCCGTTTCGGGGGGCTCCTGCCTCGACCTCTCCCGGGATCGCCCGGCCGCTACCGTCGGGGCGTGGTCCGGAGCCGGCGGTTCGTCGCCCTCGTCGTGGGGTTGACCCTCGTCGTCACCGCCTGCGGGTCCGCCGACGGGCCGACGGCCACCGGTGACCGCCTCGACGCCACCGCCTTCGCCGGGACGGCCGACGCCGTCGACGGCGGCGGCGTCGTGGACCTCGGCGAGTTCGCCGACCAGGACCTGGTGGTGTGGTTCTGGTCCCCCTGGTGACCGTCGTGCCGAGGCGAAGCCCCTGCGGTCGCACGGGTCGAATCCGAGTACGGGGACGAGGTCGCGTTCCTGGGCATCGCCGCTGACGCCTCCCTCGAGGAGATGCAGGCGTTCGTGGCCGACACCGGCACCGACGGCTTCCCCCAGGTCGTCGACCCCGACGGCTCGCTCTGGCTGCAGTTCGGCGGCGAGATCCGCTCCTCGTTCCTCTTCGTCGACGAGGACGGCTCGACCAGTCGCACCGGCTACGGCGAACTGGACGAGGCCGGCCTCGTCGACGCGGTGGAGGGCCTGATCGCCGATCGTTAGCGTTCCTGGGTCGGGTCCAACAGCCCCCACCGGCGCCGGATCGCCCGGTCCATGGTCCCGAAGACGGCACTGTCGATGACGATGCCGATGACCAGGATCACGATCATCACCGCCAGCAGCCCGTCGGCGTTCTGCAGGTTCCGGTTGGTCTGCAACAGGACACCGATGGACTCCCGTCCGGCGATGACGACCAGCAACTCACCGGCCATCAGGCTCCGCCAGGCGAAGGCCCACCCCTGCTTCAGACCCCCCACGAAGTAGGGCAGCGACGCCGGCAGGGCGATGTGGCGGTAGGCGGCGAACCCCGAGGCCCCCATCGCCCGGCCCGCCCGGAACAGCACCGGTGGCACGTTGTCGGAGCCGGCGATCAGGCCGTTGGCGATGGCCGGGGCGGCGCCCAGCACGACCACGAACATGATCGCCCGCTCCGAGAGCTGGAACAGGAGGATGGCCAGGGGGAACCACGCGATCGAGGGCATGGTCTGCAGGCCGGTGATGAGGGACCCGAAGGCCACGCGCAGCACCGTCACCCGCGACACCAGGGCCCCGATGACCACCCCCACGACCAGGGCCACGGCGAACCCCGTGAACGCCCGCTGCAGGGTGGCCACGGTGGCCTCCTGCAGGCGGCCGTCCTGGAGGTACTCTGAGAGCGTGGCGAAGACCGCCGACGGCGGTGGCAGCAGGTACTCGGGCTTCCACCCGGACCAGACCACGCACTGCCACAGGAACAGCCCGATGCCGATGGCGGCCACCTTGGGCCAGAAGAGGCTCCAGACGTGGCGCAGGCGGGAGCCCCGGGGGGCCTCGGCCGTCTCCAGGGCGTCGAGACCGGCGAACTCCCGGTCGGAGCGGTCCTCGACGCTCGCGGGCCGGTTCGTCTGCTCAGTCGTCGGCATGACGGCGTACCTCCTCACGCAGGCGCTCGGTGATCCGCACCGAGAGCGACGACGTCGCCGGGTCGTCCATCCGCCGGGGCCGCTCGGCCTCGACGGGGAACTCCTCGGCCACGCGGCCGGGCCGGCTGGTGAGGAGCACCACCCGGGTGCCGAGGCGGACGGCCTCCCGCACGTTGTGGGTCACGAAGATCACCGTGAAGCCGCGCTCCTGCCACAACCGCTCCAGCTCGTCGTGGAGCAGGTCGCGGGTGATGGCGTCGAGGGCGCCGAAGGGCTCGTCCATGAGGAGCACGTCGGCGTCCTGGGCCAGGGTGCGGGCCAGCGCCACCCGCTGACGCATGCCCCCCGACAGCTCGTGGGGGCGCTTGCGGGCGAAGCCGCCCAGGTGCACCACTTCGAGGAGCTCGAGGGCGCGGCGCCGCCGCTCGGGGCGCTTCACCCCTTGCAGTTGCTGGGCCAGCTCGATGTTGCCGGCCACGGTGAGCCACGGGAACAGCGCCGCCTCCTGGAACATCACGCCGGTACGACCGGTGACCTCGCGCTCGCCCGCGGTGGGCTGATCGAGGTCGGCGATGAGGTTCAGCAGGGTCGTCTTCCCGCAGCCGGACGCGCCCACGAGGCACACGAACTCCCCGGGGGCCACGTCGAGATCGATGCCGTCGAGGGCCAGGACCGAGCCCGCTCCCCGGCCGAAGCGCTTCGTCACCCCGGCGAGGCGCACGGCCCCACCCTGGACGCGGGACGGGTGCCCGGCCTCGCCGGGCACCCCGTTCCCATTGAGCGCTCCTGGAGCGAGCTCACCCGCGAGGGGAGTCACGTGGTGATCTCCGGCTCACCGCGCTCGGCCAGCACCTCGTTCAACAGCGTCAGGTCGTAGATCCCCTCGAGGTCGACCTCCTCGAGCAGGCCCACGGCCACGGCGTCGTTCTTCGACTCCTCGAGCGAGGAGGCGATGGGATCGAGGGTGAAGGTCAGGTTCTCCCACGAGGCGGTGATGACCTCCTCGGGCAGGGCCTCACCGGTCACGGCCTCGATGCCGGCGTTCACCGACGCCTGCGCGGTGGCCAGGTCGGCGTTGACGAACTCCTCGGCGTCGACGAGGCCCTCCAGCAGGCCGCGGATCACCTCCGGGTTCTCCTCGAGGTAGTCGGTGCGGACCAGGAGGTGGGTGGTCACGAACTCGCCGTCGCGCCACAGGTCGGCCTCGTCAACGAGGACCTCACCACCGCCCTCCTGCACCAGCCGGGTGGCCCAGGGCTCGGGCACCCACCCACCGTCGATGCTGCCGTCCTGGAAGGCGGCCAGCGTGTCGGAGTTGTCGAGGTTGACGATGGCCACGTCGCCCCCCCCGGCCTCGTCGGTCTCGTACCCCTGCTCGGCCAGCCAGGACCGGGCGGCCACGTCCTGGGTGTTGCCCAGCGACGGGGTGGCGATGGTCCGGCCCTCGAGGTCGGCCGGGCTGGTGATGTCGGGCGACACCACCAGTGCCGCGCCACCGGAGGTGGTGCCCGACACGATGCGCACGGCCTCGCCGTTGGTCTGGGCGAAGGCGTTGATGGCCGGGTTCGGGCCGATGAAGCTGGCGTCGATCCCGTCGGCGAGCAGGGCCTCACCGGCCTCGGTGCCGGTGTCGAAGGTCGAGTACTCGATGGTGGCCACACCGTCGACGGCCTCGTCGAAGATCCCCTCCTGCACCGCGGCGACCGCCGGGGCGTGGGTCACGTTGGGGAAGTAGCCGAGCCGCAGTTCGACGGGCTCGGCCGCGGTGGTGTCGCCGCCGGCCGCGGACGTGTCGCTGCTCTCCGAGCTGGCGTCGTCGCCGCCGCAGGCGGTGGCCAGCAGCAGGCCGACGAGGCTCAGGACGAGGAAGAGGTGCCGACGTCGGCGCCCTCCCTGGGTGGGTGTGGTCACGAAGTACTCCTCAGCTGTCGATACGCATCTACGCGTATTCCGGTCGTGTTATCGTAATTTATAGCCGGGCCGGTTCCCGATGGCAACCCCGGGGTCGGATCAGGGGGCCTCACCGCCGGTCAGCAACTGCTGGAACCAGCGGTAGGAGTCCTTGGGGATGCGCCGGAAGCCGTCGTCGTAGTCGACGTACACGAGGCCGTACCGGGCCGACCGCCCGAGCAGCCATTCGATGTTGTCGGCGTAGGACCATTGGAAGAACCCGTCGACCGGGATCCCCTCCCGCTGGGCGGCCAGCACCACCTCGAGGTGGTTGCGGGCGTACCAGATGCGCAGGTCGTCGCGGACCCGGCCGTCGGGGCCCAGGCGGTCCTTGGCCCCGAACCCCGACTCGGTGATCACGAAGCGCCGGCACGCCGGGTGGTCCCGGTAGCGGCGCAGGAGCACCGCGAGGCCCTCGGGGTCGACCGGGATGCCGGTGGACGAGCGGACGTTGGCCTCGGCCGTGGGCAGGGTGAGCCGGGGCAGGGCCCCGAGGAGGGGCACCTTCAGGGTCGAGGTGGGCCCGTAGTACTGGACGCCCATGAAGTCGTAGGGGAAGGCCAGCCGCTCCTCGTCGCCGGACTGGAGGAAACGCCGCAGCGGGCGGAGGAACGGGCTGTCGGCGAAGGGGTACCCGAGGCCGGCCGCCGGGTCGAGGAAGGCGTCCACGGCCAGGGCCTCGATCGCCCGCTGGGCCCGCCGCTGACGGCCGGTGGCGTCGTAGGGCGCCCCCAGGCTGAAGACGTTGGTGGTGCCGATCCGGGCGTCCGTCGGCAGCACCGCCCGCATCCGCCGCCCCGCCTCGGCGCAGGCCAGGTTGATGTGGTGGAGGGTGGCCAGGGCCTGTATCGGGTGCGGTCCGTAGGTGGTGTGCACGCCCCCGAGCGTCTGGCCGACGACCGACAGCGGCTCGTTGAAGACCATCCAGTGCCGCACCCGGTCGCCGTAGCGCCGGGCGACCGCCTCGGCGAAGGCGGCGAAGTCCTCCACGATCCCCCGCCGGGTCCAACTCCCCTCCCCCTCGAGGGCGAGGGGCAGGTCCCAGTGGTGCACGGTCACCCAGGGCTCGAGGCCCCGGGCCAGGCACCCGTCGATCAGCCGGTCGTAGTAGGCACCGCCGGCGTCGTTCCACGGACCCCGGCCGTCGCCCATGACCCGGGTCCAGTTGATGGAGAAGCGGTTGGCCCCGACGCCCAGGCCGGCGATGAGGTCGAGGTCCTCGTCGAGGTGGTGGTAGGCGTCGATGGCGTCGAGGGCGGCCCGCCCCTCCGGCACCCGACCCCGCCGGCACGCCTCGTCCCACACCGACGGGGCCTTGCCGTCGACGTCCCAGGCCCCCTCCACCTGGAAGGCGGCCGACGCCACCCCCCAGGTGAAGCCCTCGCCGAAGTCCGCTCGCCGCAGTCCCATGTCACCGTCACCACAGGGGTCGCTGGAGGCGGCGCCGGGAATCGAACCCGGGTACAGGGCTTTGCAGGCCCTTGCCTAAACCACTCGGCCACGCCGCCAGGGCCGACCACCCTACCGGGGCCGTCAGGGACGGGACCCACGGCGGGACCTTCGGCCGTGGCCCGTGGGGTGGGGGCGTCCGACACTGCCGACGTGCGGGGGACCGTGGTGCTGGGCCGGGAGGGCCTCGACGACCTGGTGGCGGCACTGGCCGCCGACGGGCGCCGCGTCCTCGGCCCCGTGCTCCGACGGGGCGTGGTCGACCTCGACGAGGTGCGGAGCGCGGACGACCTCGCCATCGGGATCGGCGACGTCCAGGGGCCCGGCCACTACCGGCTGACGGCCCTCGATCACCCCACCGTCTTCGGGGCGACCACCACGGCGTCGGCCCCCCGCCGGGCCCTGCACCCGCCCCGCGAGACCCTGGTCCGCATCCGTCGGACCGACGGCGGGTTCGCCACCGAGCTCCCCGACCCCGAACCGCCGGTCGCCCTGCTGGGGGTCCGCCCGTGCGACCTGGCCGGGATCGAGGTGTCCGACCGCGTCGCCGCCGCCGGTCACGACGACCGGGCCAGGGCCCGACGGGCGGCAACCCTCGTCGTCGCCGCCAACTGCACGAGCGCGGCCGACGCCTGCTTCTGCGTCTCGATGGGCACCGGCCCTGCGGCCGGACCGGGAGCCGACCTGGTCCTCACCGAGGTGATCGACGGCGACGGCCACCGGTTCCTGGCCGAGGCCGCCACCGAGCGGGGTGAGGCCCTGCTCGACGGACTCCCCACCCGTCCGGCCACCGACGCCGACCTCGACACCGCCCGGGCCGCCGTCGACGGCGCCCGCGACCAGCAGCGGGCCGTCGACCGCGACGGCCTCCACGACGCCCTGCTCGGGGCCCTCGAGCACCCGCGGTGGGACGACGTGGCCGAGCGGTGCCTGTCCTGCGGCAACTGCACGATGGCCTGCCCCACGTGCTTCTGCACCACCGTCGAGGACCGCACCACCCTCGACGGCGCCGTCACCGAGCGGGCCAAGCGGTGGGAGAGCTGCTTCTCCCTCGACCACTCGCACCTCGGGGAGGGCGCGGTCCGGGCCACGGTCCGGGACCGCTACCGCCAGTGGCTCACCCACAAGCTGGCGACCTGGGTCGACCAGTTCGGCGAGGTGGGCTGTGTCGGCTGCGGTCGCTGCCTGACCTGGTGCCCGGTCGGCATCGACCTCACCGCCGAGGTGGCGGTGCTCCGGGAGCCGACGCCGTGACGGCGCTGGATCCCCGGCTGGCCCTGGCCCGCAGCCCCCTCTTCGCCGGGGTGGCCGACCCCGAGCCCGTCCTCGCCCTGGCCCGGCCCACCTCCCACGATGAGGGCACCCTGCTCCTCCGGGCCGGTCAACCCGCCGACCGGTGCCACCTGCTGCTCTCGGGCCGGGTCGCCCTCGGCGTGCACGTCGCCGGCCGGGGCGACCTGGTGGTCGAGACCCTCGCCGCCGGCGACGCGGTCGGCGTCTCGTGGGCCCGACCCGACGCCGTCTGGGACCTGGACGGCCACGTGACCCGGGCCGCCGAGGCCCTGACCTTCCCCGGCGACGGGCTGCGAGCGCTGGCGGCGGGCACCGACCCCCTGGCCGACGCCCTCCGGACCGGCATCGTCAACCTGCTCGCGGCGCGCCTCCACGCCACCCGGCTCCGCCTCGTGGACCTCTACCGCGAGGAGCTGGGACCGTGACCGTCACCGCCACGATCACCGGCGGGTCGGCCTGGGTGCCCGTCTTCCACCGGGTGGTGGACCGCACCCAGGAGGCCGCCGACGTGACCACCCTCCTGGTCGAGCCGGTCGACGACCCGCTCCCCCCGGCCCTCCCAGGCCAGTTCCACCTCCTCTGGGCCGAGGGGGTGGGCGAGGCGCCCATCTCGGTCAGCCGTCTCCACGACGGCCGCCACGAGCACACGGTGCGGGCCGTCGGCGCCGTGAGCCGGGCCCTCGCCGACCGGGCCGAGGGCGACCTCGTCGGCCTCCGCGGCCCGTTCGGCACCTCTTGGGCCGTCGATCCCGACGACGACCGCGACCTGCTGGTCGTGGCCGGTGGCAGCGGGCTGGCCCCGGTCCGGCCCGTGCTCGACGCCGCCACCGGCGGACACCGCCGTGTGACCCTGGTCGTGGGGGCCCGCACCCCCGACGCCCTGCTCTACGCCGCCGACCGACGGGCGTGGGCCGACGCCGGTGTCGAGGTCCACACCACCGTGGACCGGGCCGCGCCGGGCTGGGACGGCGAGGTCGGCCTGGTCACCGCCCCCCTGGCCCGGGCCCTGGCCGACCCGGCGGCCACCACCGCCGTCATCTGCGGGCCCGAGCCCATGATGCGCTTCAGCGCCCGACGACTGGTCCAGCTCGGCGTCCCGCCGGAGGCCATCCGGGTGTCCCTGGAGCGCAACATGGCCTGCGGCCTGGGGCAGTGCGGCCGCTGCCAGCTCGGACCCCGGCTGCTGTGCCGGCAGGGCGCGGTCCTCGACTGGCTCGACGCCGAGCCGCTGCTGGAGGTGCGGGGCTGGTGACCCGACCGACGCTCGCCGTGTGGAAGTTCGCCTCGTGCGACGGGTGCCAGCTCACCCTGCTCGACTGCGAGGACGAACTCCTGACCGTGGCCGAGGCGGTGGAGATCGCCTACTTCCTGGAGGCCACCCGGGCCACCGTGGCCGGCCCCTACGACGTGTCCCTGGTCGAGGGCTCCATCACCACCGCCCACGACGCGGAGCGCATCCGGGAGATCCGGGCGCAGTCGCGGCTCCTCGTGACCATCGGGGCCTGCGCCACGACCGGGGGCATCCAGGCCCTGCGCAACTTCGCCGACGTGCGCGAGTACGCCGCCGTCGTCTACGCCAACCCGCAGTTCGTCTCGACGCTCGACACCTCCACGGGCATCGCCGAGCACGTGCCGGTGGACCTCGAGCTCCGGGGCTGCCCCATCGACAAGGGCCAGCTGCTCGAGACCATCGCCGCCCTCCTCGCCGGCCGCCGCCCCGACCTGCCCGCCCACGCCGTGTGCGTCGAGTGCAAGCGGGCCGGTCACCCGTGCCTGCTGGTCGCCGGCGACCAGCCCTGCCTGGGGCCGGTCACCCACGCCGGCTGCGGCGCCCTCTGCCCCGGCTACGACCGGGCCTGCTTCGGTTGCTACGGCCCCAGCGAGGACCCCGACACCGCCGGTCTGGTGGCGACGCTGCGGGCCCGGGGCCACCGACCCGACGACATCGAGCGGCTGTTCCGGACCTTCAACGTCGCCGCCCCCGCCTTCACGGCTGCCGCCGAAACGGCCGTGACCCTGCGCCCGCGGGAGGAGACGCCATGACCCACCGCACCCCCGCCGGCCGCCGCCTCGAGGTGGAGGCCCTCGCCCGCGTGGAGGGCGAAGGGGCCATGTTCGTGGACATCGAGGACGGCGCCGTCCGCGACGTGCAGCTCAACATCTACGAGCCGCCCCGCTTCTTCGAGGCCTTCCTCGTCGGGCGGGCCTTCACCGAGCCCGCCGACCTCACCGCTCGCATCTGCGGCATCTGCCCGGTGGCGTACCAGATGAGCGCGTGCCTGGCCATCGAGGACGCCTGCGGGGTGCGGGTCGACGGCCCCCTGCACGACCTGCGCCGCCTCCTCTACTGCGGCGAGTGGATCGAGAGCCACACGCTCCACGTCCACCTGCTCCACGCCCCCGACTTCCTCGGCTGCGAGGGGGCCGTGGACCTGGCCCGCGAGCACCGGGCCGAGGTCGAACGGGGCCTGGAGCTGAAGAAGATCGGCAACGAGATCGTCGAGCTGGTCGGGGGCCGGGCGATCCATCCGGTCAATGTCCGGGTCGGCGGCTTCTACCGGCTCCCCAGCCGCACCGAGCGGGAGGCACTGCGGGAGCGGTGTCTACGGGCCGTGGACCTGGCCACCGAGGTGGTGGCGTGGGTGGCCGGCTTCGACTTCCCGGACCTGACGATCGGCCACGAGCTCGTGGCCCTCGTGGCCGACGACCGGTACGGCGTGATGGACGGGCGTGTCCGCAGCGACCGGGGCCTCGACGTCGACGCCGCCGGGTTCGGGTCGGCCATCGCCGAGGAGCACGTCGCCCACAGCACGGCCCTCCACGCCCACCTCCTCGACCGGGGCAACTACCTCGTCGGGCCGATGGCCCGCTTCGCCCTCGGCTTCGAC
>CAYTJS010000129.1:0-9994 GCA_964438115.1 uncultured Iamiaceae bacterium | reverse complement strand
GCCGACGCCGTCGGCCGCCAGGCGTACGCCCCCTACTCGGGCCTGCGGGTGGGGGCGGCCGCCCTCACCGACGGCGGCACGGTCGTGACCGGCTGCAACGTGGAGAACGCCTCCTACGGCCTGACTCTCTGCGCCGAGTGCGGCCTGGCCTCGGCCCTGGCCGCCGCCGGCGGGGGGCGCCTGGTCGCCCTCAGCTGCGTGGCCGCCGACCGCGAGGAGCTGCTCATGCCCTGCG
Source organism: uncultured Iamiaceae bacterium (assembly GCA_964438115.1). Lineage (GTDB taxonomy): Bacteria > Actinomycetota > Acidimicrobiia > Acidimicrobiales > DATDAH01 > DATDAH01. The sequence continues at coordinate 9,759 of CAYTJS010000129.1, read as the reverse complement.
GCCGCTGCCGGCAGGTCCTCTACGAGTTCGGGGGCCGGGACCTGCTGATCGACACCCCCGAGGGGCCCCGGCCGCTGGGCGACCTCCTCCCCCTCGCCTTCGGGCCCGACGACCTCTGAAGGAGGCGCCATGACCACCCACTCGGCGGTCGACGTGATCCGCACCAAGCGCGACGGCGGTCGCCTGAGCGACGACCAGGTCGAGTGGTTCATGCGGGCCTACACCGAGGGCCTGGTGGCCGACGAGCAGGCGTCGGCCCTGGCCATGGCCATCTTCTTCCAGGGGATGGCCCCCGACGAGCTGGTGACCTGGACCCGGGCCATGATCGAGTCCGGCGACCGCCTCGATCTGTCCTCGGTCGGGCGACCGACCGTGGACAAGCACTCGACCGGCGGGGTGGGCGACAAGGTCTCGCTGCCCCTCATCCCCCTCGTCGCCGCCTGCGGGGCCGCCGTGCCCCAGCTCTCGGGCCGGGGCCTGGGCCACACCGGCGGGACCCTCGACAAGATGGAGTCGATCCCCGGCTGGCGACCGAACCTGAGCGGCCAGGAGTTCCTCGACGTGCTCGCCGCCGAGGGCGGGGTCATCTGCGCCGCCGGGCCCGGGCTGGCCCCCGCCGACCGGCGCCTCTACGCCCTGCGCGACACGACCGCCACCGTCGAGTCGATCCCCCTCATCGCCAGCTCGATCATGTCCAAGAAGATCGCCGAGGGCACCGACGCCCTCGTGCTCGACGTGAAGTTCGGCTCCGGAGCCTTCCTGCCCGAGCCCGACCGGGGCCGGGAGCTGGCCCGGACCATGGTCGGCCTGGGCGAGGCCAACGGGGTGCGGACCACCGCCCTGCTGACGGCCATGGAGCAGCCCCTCGGCCGCACCGCCGGCAATGCCCTCGAGGTGGAGGAGTCCGTCGAGGTGCTGGCCGGCGGCGGCCCCGCCGACCTCGTCGAGGTCACCCTGGCCCTGGCCCGCGAGATGGTCGAGCTGGCCGGGATCGACGTCGATCCCGCCGACGCCCTGGCCGACGGTCGGGCGATGGACCGCTGGCGGGCCATCGTGGCCGCCCAGGGCGGCGACCCCGACGCCCCCCTGCCCGTGGCGGTCGAACACGAGATCGTCTCGGCCGAGACCGACGGGATCGTCCAGCACCTGGACGGGCGGGCCGTGGGCGTGGCTGCCTGGCGCCTGGGCGCAGGCCGGGCCCGCAAGGAGGACAGCGTGAGCGCCACGGCCGGCGTCATCTGCCACGCCAAGGTGGGCGACCGGGTCCGCTCGGGCCAGCCCCTCCTCGAGCTCCGCACCGACGAGCCCGAGCGCTTCGTCGGCGCCCGCGAGGCGCTGGTCGGCGCCTGGTCCCTGGGCCCCGACCCGGCCCAACCCCCGCCCCTGATCCTCGACCGCATCACCGCCTGATACCCCGTTCCGGCGGCGGTAGGGTCGCGGGCATGCTGAGCGACGAGCAGCGGGCGGCCTACGACCGGGACGGGTTCCTCGTGCTCGAGGGCTTCGTCACCGAGGCCGCCTGCGCCGAGCTGCGGGCCCGGGCCGACGAGCTGGTGGCTGCCTTCGAGCCCGACGACGAGGTCCGCTCGATCTTCACCACCAACGAGCAGACCCGGCACAGCGACGAGTACTTCCTCTCCTCGGGCGACCAGATCCGCTTCTTCTTCGAGGAGGAGGCTTTCGACGCCGACGGCGAGCTGCGCCAGGCCAAAGCCCTGTCGATCAACAAGCTGGGCCACGCCATGCACGACCTCGACCCGATCTTCGAGCGGTTCAGCCACACGGCGGCGCTGGCCGAGCTGTGCACCGACCTCGGCTTCGTCGACCCCACCATCCTGCAGTCGATGTACATCTTCAAGCAGCCCCACATCGGTGGCGAAGTGGTCAGTCACGACGACCACACGTTCCTGTGGACCGATCCGCAGACGGTGACCGGCTTCTGGTTCGCCCTCGAGGACGCCACCCTCGAGAACGGCTGCCTGTGGGCCCTGCCCGGCGGGCACCGGATCGGCCCCAAGAAGCGGTTCCGCCGCGACGGCGCCGGCGGCACCACCTTCGACGTCATCGACGACACGCCCTACCCCGAGGAGGGGCTGGTCCCCCTCGAGGTCCCGGCCGGGACCCTGGTGGTGCTCCACGGCCTGCTCCCCCACCGCTCGGGCGCCAACCGCTCCGACCGGTCCCGCCACGCCTACACGCTGCACGTCGTCGACCGCACGGCGGCCTACCCCGACGACAACTGGCTCCAGCGCCCCGACCTGCCCCTGCGCCCCGTCGCCTGACGAGGGGCGCAGGGCGGCCCGGTCAGGCCGTGGTGCAGCCCGCCACGAAGGTGGTGAGGGCGGGGGTGAGCAGGTCGTCGGCGCCGATGGCCGAGTTGACCCCGCCGTGGGAGTACCGCGGCAGGGCCACGACGGTGGCGTCCACCCCGACGGCCCGGTGCCGGGCGGCGTAGGCGCTCTGCAGGAACTGACGGTCGGGCAGACCCCGCCGAACGAGGAACACGTCCGGGTCGTCGGCGGACACGTGGCGGACCGGCGAAGCGTCTCGCCACACGGCCCGGCGGTTGCCGAAGGCGTTGCGGTAGATCACCTCGGCCCGTCCGCCGCCGTCGATGACCCGCTCGACGTCGTAGCCCTCGGTGTCGAGCGGGGCGACGCAGGAGACGGCGGCCCGGGCCCCGGTGCCGAGGTACCGCTCGTCGGTGCCGACGGCGGCCACGATGGCGGCCCCGGCCGAGTGGCCGACGAGCACGATGCGGTCGGGGTCGCCGCCCAGGGGGGCGATGTGCTGATGGACCCAGGTGACGGCGCGGCCGATGTCGCGGTTGTGGGCCGGATGGCGCACCGGCGGGCGGGCGGTCGGCGTGCTCAAGCGGTAGTTCACGCTCACCAGCGTCCAGCCGTTGGCGTGGGCCCAGGCGACCTTGGCGTCCATGCCGTTGGCCTTGTCGCCCCGACGCCAGCCGCCGCCGTGGACCCAGACCACGACCGGGTTCTCCCCGCAGGCGTCGGCCGGAGCCGGGTAGACGTCGACCCGCTGCTGGGGGTGGGTGCCGTAGGCCACGTCCCGCTGCACCGAGGTGTCGGGCGTGCAGGTCGAGGGCCCGGCGGTGGTGGACCCCGCAGTGGACGACAGGGCCCCGGCCCACACCAGGGCCACGCCAGCGGCGACCACGGCGAAGAGCCCGGTCAGGGTGCGGACGGTTCGGGCCATGGCCGCATCATCGCCCATACGCCCGAGGTGACCGTGAACCCACCTGAAGCGACGCTGAGAATCTCGGGGGCCGGGCCTCGTTAGCATCCCCCCATGGGAGCCGACCTCGACCTCGAGACGATCCGGCGGGCCCCCAAGGCCCTCCTCCACGACCACCTGGACGGGGGCCTGCGCCCCGCCACCGTGCTCGAGCTGGCCGAGGAGCAGGGCTACGCCGCCCTGCCCACCCATGATGTCGGTGAGCTGGCCCACTGGTTCACCCGGGGCGCCGGTGGCCACTCGCTCGAGGAGTACCTCGAGACCTTCCAGCACACCGTCGGCGTGATGCAGACCGTCGACGCCATCCACCGAGTCGCCCGGGAGTGCGCCGAGGACCTGGCCGCCGACGGCGTCGTGTACGCCGAGGTCCGCTTCGCCCCCGAGCTGCACACCGGGCGGGGGTTGTCGATGGACGAGGTCGTCGAGGCGGTGACCGCCGGCTTCGAGGAGGGCAGTCGGGGCACGGGCCTCACCATCCGGGCCCTGCTGTCGGCCATGCGTCAGGCCGCCCACTCGATCGAGATCGCCGAGCTCGCCGTCCGCCACCGGGACACCGGGGTGGTCGGCTTCGACATCGCCGGGCCCGAGAAGGGCTTCCCGCCCACCCGCCACCTCGACGCCTTCGAGTACATCCAGCGGGAGAACTTCCACATCACCATCCACGCCGGCGAGGCCTTCGGCGTCCCGTCCATCTGGGAGGCCATCCAGTTCTGCGGGGCCGAGCGCCTGGGCCACGGGGTCCGCATCGTCGACGACATCACCTACGCCCACGACGGCACGCCGTCGCTGGGGCGGCTGGCCGCCTTCGTGCGGGACCGGCGCATCCCCCTCGAGATGTGCCCCACCTCCAACGTGGGCACCGGCGCCGTGAGCTCCATCGAGGCCCACCCCATCAAGGCCCTCCACGACCTGCGCTTCCGGGTGACGGTCAACACCGACAACCGGCTCATGAGCGACATCTCCATGAGCGGCGAGTTCCAGAAGCTCCACGACGCCTTCGGCTGGGGCCTGCACGAGATGCGCTGGCTCACGGTCAACGCCCTGAAGTCGGCGTTCATCCCCTTCGACGAGCGCCTCGCCATCATCGACGGCGTGGTGAAGCCCGCCTACGAGCAACTCCTCGCCGAGTAGCCCGCGGCGCTCATCAGGTCGAGGCACCAGCACCCCATTTCGGGGGGCCCACGCCTCAAGCTCAGCGACGCTCATCAGGCCGAGGCACCAGCACCCCGATTCGGGGGGCCCACGCCTCGACCTCAACGGCCCTCATCAGGTCGAGGCACCAGCACCCCGATTCGGGGGGCCCACGCCTCGAGCTCAATGGACGGTGACGGCGATGAGGTCGTGGTCCGACAGCGGGGTGCCGTCGGCGGCCAGGGCGGGGATGGTGACCGGGGCGGTGGCGCTGACGCCCCGGGTCAGGAACCAGTCGAGCCGCAGGTCGCCGCGGCCCCCGGGCGTCCGGTGCGTCGGCTCGCCGGCGTCGGCCGCCGCCCACTCGTAGCCGCGGGCCGCCGCCGCGGCGAACAGGGGCTCGTGGTCGAACGGGCGCCGGAAGCGCTCGGGGATGAGCGGCCCGCCCCCCTCGCCCCCGCCCGAGAGGTCGAGGGTGTGGGTGTTGAGGTCGCCGCCGACCACGACGGGGCGGCCGGTGGCGTAGGGCTCGACCAGGTCGAGCAGGTCGGCCAGCTGGCGGGCCCGGCCCGAGGGCGAACCGTGGCTCTCGAGGTGCGGGGCGACCACGACCAGGTCGCCCACCGTGGCGAGCAGGGCCAGGCGACCGCCGATGCGGGGCTCGGGGCTGGCGGGCCCGTGCCAGCCGCCGTCGAACTCCAGCCGGACGGCGGCGGGCCGGTCCAGCGGATGCCGGCTCAGGATGGCGCCGCCGTGCAGGCCCCGGGTGTTGGCCGCCCCCGCCGGGAGGGCCGCCTGCTCGTCCTCACCCCCGAGCGACAGCTCGACGAACTCGACGGCGGCCACGTATCCCATGCCCAGGGCGGCGGCCAGGTCGCGGGCCACCGACCGGTTCCCCGACCGGGCCATGCCGTCGTCGGTCTCGGAGCAGAGGACGACGTCGGCCCCGGCCTCGCCCAGCAGGCGGGCCCACTCGTCCAGGCGGCGGCCCCGCTCGAGGTTGGCGGCCACGACCCGCAGCGACGACGGGACCGTCCCGCCGTCGGGCCCCGACCCCACCTCGACGTGGTGGAAGACCCCGCTGTCGGCCACGGCCTGCCGATGGTCGACCACCGCCAGCGGGTCGGCAACCCGCGGCGCCGGCAACCGGTCGACGGTGGCGGTGACCACCGACGGCGTCGCCACCAGCAGGGCCAGCCGGCTGGCCTCCTCCAGACGCTCGGCGGCCTCGCCCAGCGGCACCCACTCGTGGTCGTGCTCGGCGGGCCCGGGGTCGGTGTCGTCCACCTCGGCCCGGAAGAACGCGCAGACCTTGGTCACGCCGGCCGCCGTGGGCTGTTCGGCCGTCACCAACGGCTCGCACCACGTCAGCCGGAACCCGGTCTCCTCGGTGACCTCACGGGCCAGGGCCTCGGTCGCCGTCTCCCCCGCCTCGATCCCCCCGCCCGGGAAGTACCACGCCTCGTCGTGCTGGTCCCACACCAGCAGCACCCGCCCCTCCCGCCGGACGACCCCGTACGCCCCCGGCCGCCGCGTCACGGGCCTGGGCCGCGGACGATCGTCAGGTCCTCGCCCCGGCGGGTGACCACCACCTCGGTCGACCCACCCCAGGCCTCGAGCACATAGGTTGCTTCGAAGCCATCGACGAAGAGGGCGACACCCCGGGGCTCCTGACCGTCGACGTCGAGCAGGTCGGTGAGTTCGGCGCTGCCCCCCGACAACAGCTCGTCCAGCATGATCCGCCGCAGCTCGGAGGTGGTGAGCGCCGCGGACCGGGCCTCAATGGTGGCGGTGAGCGCCTCGGCCTGGTCGTCGAGAGCGCGGTCAGCCGCCGCCCGCAGCGCCAGGCCCGCCACCACCATGGTCGCCACGACCACGGCGATGATCACACCCCGGCGGCGACGGGTGGCGAACATCAGGCCCGATCCCACCCCAGGCGGGCCTGGACGGTGCGGGCCAGGGACTCGGCGTCGTCGACGGTGACGATGTAGCGGCGGTCCCGGGTGAGGGCGAAGATCACGCCCTCACCCCGGCGGAGGATGACGGCCGCCTTCTTCAGGATCCGCAGGCTGCCCCGGTAGCCCCAGCCGCCGTAGCGGACGGGGCGCAGGTCGGGCACGTACTCCAGGCGCTCGACCTCGGTGAGGGGGATGGCCACCCGCAGGAGGTGGGGCCAGGCGAAGCGGGTGCGCAGGTGGGTCTCGTCGAGGCTCACCTCGACCCGGCGGAAGTGCACGAAGGCCACGGCCACCAGCACGCCGATGACCCCCGGGGCGACGAGGCCCGTCACCACACTCAGGCCGCCGAGGACCACCAGCGATCCGATGGCGGCGGGCACCGCCCACCGCGCCGTGGCCGTCCAGGTCGTCGGGGCCGACCCCGACGGCGCCACGCCCGAACCACCGCCCCCCGCCATGGTCACTCGTTCGGCGCCACGTGGACGGGGCAGCGGAGCCCGGGGGCCGCGGCGAGCTTGTAGTCGAGGGTCACCAGTGGGCACTCGACGAGTTCGGCGGTCGCCACGTAACAGGCGTCGTAGACGGTCAGGTTCGCCCGAAGCTCCCAGGCCCGTTCAGCGATCGGCTCGAAGGGCACCAGTTCGACTGCCAGCCGGCGAAGGTCGTCGAACGCTGCGGCGGCCTCGGACCCGTCGACGATCCTCCGGGCCTCCGAGCGGCGAAGGATGTTCGCCACCTCGACGGGCATCAGATGCGGGGCGACCAGGTCCCCCTCGCTCAGGCGAGCCTCGCACCATCGTCCCGGCCCGCTGTCGTCCAGGAGGGCGGCGACGACGGCGGAGGCGTCGACGACGAGGCTCACCGTCGGTCGGCGTCGAGATCCGCCAGGATCTCCTGACGGTCGAGGTGGCGTCCGACCCGACGCTTGCGCGCCCGGATCTCCTCGACGAGATCCGCCACCGCGGGTCGCGCGGCGAGCCGGACGAGTTCATCGAGCATGTACTCCTGCAACGAGCGGCCGCTGCGGGCCGCCCGCGCCGCGAGCTCATTGCGCACATCCTCGGGCACGTGGCGGATCGTCACCGTGGTGGCCATGCCGCTACTTTAGCAGCAGCGCCGCTGGTATGCCGTTATCGGGCCAGGGCGCAGGCCAGGTCGGCGGCCACCCGGGCGTTGTTGACGGCCAGGGCGACATTGGCGTCGAGGGTGCTGCCGCCGGTCAGGTCGACCAGCTGGCCGAGCACGAAGGGGGTCACCGCCCCACCGCGCACGCCGGCGGCCTCGGCCTGGGCCAGGCCCGACTCGATGGCGGCGTCGATGGCGTCGCGGGGTATGGCGGCCTCGTCGGGGATGGGCACGGCCAGGACCAGGCCACCCTCGTGACCCAGGGCCCGGGCGGCCCGCACCACGGCGGCGGCCTCGGCCGGGCTCTCCACCCGGTGGGGCACGGCCACGCCCGACGACCGGCACCAGAAGGCCGGGAACTCGCCGGTGCGCAGCCCCAGGAGGGGCACCCCCAGCGTCTCGAGGTACTCGACCGTGCGGGGCAGGTCGAGGAAGGCCTTGGCCCCCGCCGTCACGGTGGTGACCGGGTGGCGGGCGATGGCGGGCAGGTCGGCGCTCACGTCGCCGGTGACGTGGACATCGCGGTGCACGCCACCGATGCCACCGGTGGCGAACACGGCGACGCCGACGGCGGCCGCCAGCGAGAGGGCACCCGACACCGTGGTCGCCCCCGAGGGCCAGCCCCCGGCCACCGCCACGGGCACGTCACGGGCCCCGAGCTTGCGGTCGGCGGTCAGCACCCGCTCCCACTCGGACGGGTCGAGGCCCACGCGGGCCTCGCCGTCGAGCACGACGGTGAGGGCGGGGACGGCCCCGGCGTCGACCACCGCCCCCACACAGGCCTCCAGACAGGCGAGGTTGACCGGCGGGGGCAGCCCGAACTCCGAGAAGATCGTCGACTCGAGGGCCACCACCGCCCGCCCCTCGGCCAGCGCGTCGGCCACCTCGTCGTGCACCCGGATCACCGGGCCACCCCCTGCCCTCCCTCGAACTTGCGTCGAGCACACCACGGATTCGTGGTGTGGCTGACGCAAGTTCGGGTGGTGGGGGTGGGGGTCACGGGGTCACCCAGGCGTCGCCGCCGGGGCCGCGCAGGACGTGGGCGGCGACCTCGGCGCCCCGGGCGACGCAGTCGACCGGCGGCTTGCCCGCCGTCCAGGCCAGGAGGAAGCCGGCGGCGAAGGCGTCGCCCGCCCCCGTCGTGTCGACCACGCCCGTCACCGGGGGCACGGGGACCTCGGTCACGTCGCCGTCGGCGGCCAGCAGACGCACCGCCCCGGCGCCGTGCTTCTCGACCACCAGCCCGACGCCGGGAGGCGGGCCGTCGCCGTCGAGGAGGGCGGCCTCGTCGCCGTTGGGGAAGAACAGGGCCGGCTCCAGCTCGGCCAGCAGGTCCTTGAACCGGTCGACCCCGAACTGGGCCAGCAGGGCCGACGACGAGGGGTCGAGGCTGAGCGGGATCCCCCGCTCCTTGGCCATCCGGGCCAGGGCCAGCGAGCAGTGGGCCAGGCGGTCGACGAAGAGCGAGTAGGCGGGCAGGTGCAGCACGTCGACCCCGTCGAGCCAGTCCGGCTCGGGGGCGGTGAGCTCCACGGCGGCGGCCCGGTCGGTGAGCATGGTCCGCTCCCCCGTGTCGTCCACCAGCACCACGATCGTGCCGGTGCGCCCGCCGTGGCGGGCCACCACCTCGACGCCGGTGTGCTCCAGGGTGGCGCACAGCCGCCGGCCCAGCTCGTCGTCGCCCAACTGGCCGACGAAGCGGGCCCGGCCACCGGCGCGGACGGTGGCAGCGGCGACGTTGGCGGCCGACCCGCCCCGCTGGCGGGTGATGGTCACCTCGGTGTCGGAGCCGAGGGCGACGGGCCCGGGCAGCCAGACGACCACGTCCTCGATCAGGTCGCCGACGCACAAGAGCACGTCGGAGAGGTTACGAGCAGGTAGAACCGGGGACGTGATCGACGTGGTGGCCCTCGACGGCGACGACACGCTGTGGCACAGCGAGAACCAGTTCGTCATGACCCAGGAACGCTTCTGCGCCCTCCTGGCCGACCACGCCGACCCCGACGAGCTCGACGCCCGGCTGATGGCCAACGAGCGCCAGAACCTGGCCCTGTTCGGCTACGGCGTGAAGGGCTTCACGCTCTCGATGATCGAGACCGCCATCGAGGTGACCGAGGGCCGCATCGACGTGGCCGACATCCAGGCCATCATCGACGGGGCCAAGGAGATGCTCCAGCACCCCGTCGAGCTGCTCGACGGGGTGGCCGAGACCGTCGAGACCCTGGCCGCCGGCCACCGCCTGATGGTCGTGACCAAGGGCGACCTGTTCCACCAGGAGTCGAAGCTGGCC
>CAYTJS010000128.1:0-10006 GCA_964438115.1 uncultured Iamiaceae bacterium | reverse complement strand
GGCCCCGGCGCCGCCGCCCCCGAGCTCGGGCGGCTCCTGAGATGACCGTCACCGCCGCGGCGACGTGGGCCGACCTCCGCGTCCGCACCATGGGGACCGAGGCCCACCTCGCCGTGCTCGGTGACGACCCCACCCTCCTCCTGTTGGCCCAGGAGCGCCTCGGTGACCTCGAGGGCCGCTGGAGCCGGTTCCGGCCCGACAGCACGTTGTGCCGGCTGAACCGTTCCGACGGCCGACCGGTCGTCGTCGACGAGGCCACCTTCGACCTGGTCGCCACCGCCGTCGGCGCCTGGCACGGCACCGGCGGGCGCTTCGACCCCAGCGTGCTCGACGCGGTCGTGGCCGCCGGCTACGACCGCTCGTTCGACCGGCTCCCCCCGGTCCCCCCCGACGGCGGGCCGTCCGCCCCACCCGGCGGCCCGCCGTCCCCCTCGCCCGGATGCGCCGGCATCCGCCTGGACCCGGACCGGTCGAGCATCGAGCTCCCGTCCGGTGTCCACCTCGACCTGGGCGGCATCGGCAAGGGCCGGGCCGCCGACCTGGTCGCCACCGAGTTGGTGGCCGCCGGGGCCCGGGCCGCGTTCGTCAACCTGGGTGGTGACCTGCGGGTCGTCGGCCCCCTCGAGGCGGGCCGCGGCCTCCAGGTGGCCGTCGAGGACCCCCTCGACCTGGAGCGGGCCCTCACCACCGTGGAGGTCACCGACGGGGCCCTGGCCACCTCCTCGGTGGCCCGCCGCCGGTGGGTCACGCCGACCGGGGTCGCCCACCACCTGATCGACCCCGCCACCGGCGCCCCCAGTGACTCGCCGGTCGCCGCCGTGACCGTGCTGGCCCCCGAGACGACCACGGCCGAGACGCTGGCCAAGGCGGCCCTCGTCGCCGGCCCCGACGGTGCCGCCGCCCTGCTGGCCGACGCCGGCCACCCGGCCCTGGTGGTGGACCGCGGCGGTGTGCGCCACCGGCTCAACCGCTTCGAGGAGCACGAACGATGAACGAGCAGTTCTGGTGGTACGTCGCCCGGGCCTCGGGCATCGTGGCCTGGGCCCTGGCCGTGGCCTCGGTCCTCTGGGGCATCGCCCTGGCCACCCGGGCCCTCGGCCCCAAGGCCAAGGCGCCCTGGCTGCTCGACCTGCACCGTCACCTGGGCGGGCTGACCGTGGTGTTCACGGGCATCCACCTGGGGGCGCTGGTCGCCGACAACTACGTCCACTTCGGGCTGGCCGACCTCCTGGTCCCCTTCGCCGCCGACTGGCGCACCGGTGCCGTGGCCTGGGGCGTGATCGCCTTCTGGCTGCTGGTCGCCGTCGAGGTCACCTCGCTGGCGATGAAACAGCTGCCCAAGCGCTGGTGGCGGCGCATCCACCTGCTCTCCTACGCCGTGGCCGTGATGGCCACCATCCACCTGTTCACCGCCGGCACCGACGCCACCACCGTGGCCCTGCGCTGGGTGACCCTCGTCGCCGCCGGCCTCACCGTCTTTTTCCTCCTCTACCGGGAGATCGGCCCGAAGAAGGCGGCCCGGATCCCGGCCCGTCCCCCCGTTGCCAGGAGTGCCTGACCCATGGAGATCGAGAACCTGGCCGGCCTGCCGGCCCATCCGCTGGTGGTCCACGCCGCCGTCGTGCTGGTGCCGCTGGCGGCCCTCGGCACGGTCGTCATCGCCCTCTGGCCCGCGGCCCGGCGGCGCATCGGCTGGATCGTCGTCGGGCTGGCGGTCGTCGGCCTGATCGCCTCCTGGGTGGCCAAGGAGAGCGGCGAGTCGCTCGAGGAGCGCGTCGACGAGGACGAGGCCGTCGAGGAGCACGCAGAGATGGGTGACGAGTTCCCGCTCTACGCCTTCCTGCTGGCCGCCACCTCGGGTGGGGTGATGGTCGTCGACCACCTCCGGCGCCGCCGGGAGGACGACCCCGGCCCCGGCGGGACGGGCTGGGTCCGCCCCGCCGCCATCGGGATGTCGGTCCTGGCCATCGGAGCCTCGGCCCTCGGCACCTACAAGGTCATCGAGGTGGGCCACAGCGGCGCCAAGGCCACCTGGGAAGAGCTCGACGAAGGCGGCGAGCACGGCGAGGCCGGCACCGACGACCACGAGGACGAGGACGACTGACCTCGGGGTCAGGTTCGGGTGAAGCCCGGGGTGGTGACCCGTAGCTCACCCGCCGCGACTACCCCGCGGCGACCGCCGTCAGAACCCGATCCGTCAGATCTTCTCCGACCGGCCCAGGAGGTGCTCGGGCCGGAGGTCGCGGAGGGAGTCCAGCACGACGGTGGCGGCGGCCCAGTCGGGGTCGGCGTCCGCGGGTGGCCGAGTCTCGGGGACGGCGATGGCGGCCATGCCGGCGGCCAGGGCCGACCGCAGCCCGTTGAGCGAGTCCTCGATGGCCACACAGGCCCCCGGCGCCACGCCCAGCGAGGCCGCCGTGGTCAGGTAGACGGCGGGGTCGGGCTTGCCCGCGGCCTCGTCCTCGGCCGAGTGGACGATCGGGAAGGCACCGGTCAGCCCGAGGCGGTCGAGGGTCACCTCGATGAGATGCCGGGGTGAGGACGACGCCACCGCCCGGGCCAGGCCCAGCGCCTCGACCAGGGCCACCGCCTCGACCACCCCGGGCAGGGGGGTGCCCTCGGCGGCGACCAGCTCGGCGACGCCGGCGAGCACGGCGGCGGTGACGGCGTCGAGGTCGGGATCGGGCCACGGCCGCTCGCGGTGCCAGTGGGCCACCACCTCGTCGATGCGCATGCCCATCGTCCGGCGGCAGTCGTCCTCGGTCAGGGTGACGCCGACCGCCGCGAAGGCGGCGATCTCGGCCCGGCGCCACAGCGGCTCGGAGTCGAGCAGCACGCCGTCCATGTCGAAGATGACGGCCTCGACGGCAGGCGGGACGGCGACCACGGTCCCAGTGTGGCCGCTCCTACCCTGAGGCCGTGGCCCGCCTGTCCCCCGCCCCCCACCAGCCCAGCGTCGTCGCCGGCGCCCTGGGGGACAGCGCCTGGTCCCGCCTCGACCTCGACGCCTTCGGCGGTCCCGTCGTCATGGCCGTGCGCGGGGGCGGCCCGGCCCTGCTCGTGGACGGGCGCCAGGCCGTGGTCGACGCCGACGCCCGCTGGAACCCCCGCCACCCCGAGAGCCTCACGGCGGCGATGGACGCAGGGGGGCCGGTGCCCGTGGACGACGAGACCTTCGCCCTGGTCGAGGCCAGCGTCGCGGCCGCCGAGCGGACCGGCGGGGTCGTGGGCAGCACCGGGATCGAGGCCAACCCGATCATCGGTCGGGTCACGGTCCTCCCCGAGGGCGTCCTCGACCTCGAGGACCTGGCCCGGGCGTGGTGCGCCGACCAGGTGGCCGAGTCCCTGGTGGAGGCCGGGGCCGAGGGGGCCGTGGTCGACGTGGCCGGGGTGCTGCGGCTCGCCGGCAGCCCCGGGCCCGACCGGGCCTGGGTGGTCGACCTGCCCGGCCCGGGAGGTGCCCCGGTGGCCGCGGTGGGGTTGGCCGAAGGGGCCTGCGTGACGGTGCTGCGCCCCACGGCGGCCGTGGCGTCGGTGACGGTCCTGGCCCCCGACGCCCGTACCGCCATCGTCCCCGCCGCCGCCGCCGACCTCGACCTGCTGGCCGCCACCGGACTGCCCGCGGTGGTCGTGGCCGACGACGGCACCGTGGAGGTCCTCGGCCCCGCCGACGGCTTCCTCCGGCCGGCGCGGCTGTAACTGGCACCCGGCATGCCACTACGGTCGGGCCATGGCCCAACCGGAGCGGCTCGACGGGCGCCGGGCCCGCCGGGAGCACAACGCCGACGCCGTCGTCGACGCCATGCTCGACCTGCTCGGTGAGGGCGTCGAGTCGCCGGGCGCGGCCGCCGTGGCCGAACGCTCCGGGGTGTCCCTGCGCTCGGTCTTCCGCTACTTCGACGACATGGGCACGCTCACCCAGCGGGCCATCGCCCGCCAGATGGAGCGAGCCGGGCCCCTGTTCGACCTGCTCGACGACAGCGGCGACACCACCGAGCGGGCCCAGCGCCTGGCCGCCCACCGTTGGACCCAGTACGACCAGCTGGCCCCCTACGCCCGGGTCGCCATGGCCCGGGCCGACCGGGACCAGCGCCTGGCCCTGGGCCTGGCCGTGCGCCGCGACGCCCTCCGCCGCCAGGTCGAGGCCCTCTTCGTCGCCGAACTGGACGGCCTGACGACCGACGAGCGGGCCCTGACCCTCGACACCCTCGAGGCGGTCTCGGGCTTCGAGGTGGTCGAGCTGCTGGTGCGCCACCGGGGCCTCGACCGGGGCCGGGTCACCGCCGTGCTCACCCGGGCGGTGCTCGGGACCCTCGCCGCTCAGGGCTCGTAGCCACCTCGGCCGCCCGGCCCGCCCGGGGCCCAACTATTGACACGTTGGGTGTCAACAACGACGATGGCGGCGTGGAACTGCTGCGCACGCCCGACGACCGCTTCGAGGGCCTGCCCGGCTTCGGCTTCGCCCCCCACTACGTCGAGGTGCCCACCGGCGACGGGGACCAGCGGCTGCGGGTCCACTACCTCGACGAGGGCCCGGCCGACGGCCCGGTCGTGCTGCTCCAGCACGGCGAGCCGACGTGGTGCTACCTGTACCGCAAGATGATCCCGCTGCTGGCCGCCGCGGGCCTGCGCTGCATCGCCCCCGACCTGGTCGGCTTCGGGCGCTCGGACAAGCCGGCTGATCGGCGCGACCTGAGCTACCGGCGCATGGTCGACTGGCTGGCCGCCACCGTGTTCGACGAGCTGGACCTCACCGGCGTCACCCTGGTGGGCCAGGACTGGGGTGCCCTGCTCGGCCTGCGCCTGGTCGGCGAGCACCCCGACCGCTTCGCCGGGGTGGTCCTGTCCAACGGGGGCCTGCCCACCGGCGACCACCGGGTGGCCGAGGCCTTCCTGGCCTGGCAGACCTTCACCCAGACCGCCGAGTCCTTCCCCATCGGCCGCATCGTCGCCAACGGGTGCACCGGCGGACTCACCCCCGAGGAGGAGGCCGCCTACGACGCCCCCTTCCCGGACGACTCCTACAAGGAGGCGGCCCGCCAGCTCCCCAGCCTGGTGCCCACCGGCCCCGACGACCCGGCCGCCGCCGACAACCGGGCCGCCTGGGCCGTGCTCCAGGCCTTCGAGAAGCCCTTCCTCACCGCCTTCACCGACTCGGACCCGGTGACCGCCGGCGGCGACAGGCCCTTCCGCAAGCTGGTCCCCGGCGCCGCCGACCAGCCCCACACCACCATCGAGGGGGCCGGCCACTTCGTCCAGGAGGACGCCGCCCCCGAGCTGTCCCGCATCGTCATCGACCACATCGCGAGGTACCCGTGAGCCTGCCCGTCGACCCCACCGACGCCCAGATCCAGGAGGTCCTCCACTTCCCCGACGACGGCCCCGTGGTGATGCTCAACCTCAACCGGTACCGGGACCGCGACGCCTACCTCCAGCAGTACGGCCTGGTGGCCCTGGCCGCCATCGAGGGCGTCGGCGGCCGCATCCTCTGGCAGAGCGACGTCCAGCAGACCGTCATCGGCGACGACGGCGACCGCTACGACGAGGCCATCGCCGTCTGGTACCCGAACCGGGCCGCCTTCCTCGGCCTGATGGACCAGCCCGGGTACCTGGAGGCCACCGCCGCCCGCGAGGCCAGCCTGGAGCGGGCGATGCTGCTCGCTCTCACCCCACCGGCTGACTGACCCGGTCCTCGCTCTCCTCGGGCTCGTCCTCGGGGTGGGCGGCCAGCTCGGCGTGGCCCTCCACGTCGATGGTCGGCAGCAACCGGTCCAACCATCGTGGGAGCCACCAGTTGCGGTCGCCGAGCAGCTCCATCGTGGCCGGGACCAGGAGCAGGCGGACGATGGTGGCGTCGAGGAAGATGGCGGTGGCCAGCCCGACGCCCATGAGCTTGAACGTCCGGTCGGACTCGAGCAGGAAGCTGCCGAAGACGACCACCATGATCGCCGCTGCCGCAGTGATGACCTTGGCGGTGGCGGC
Organism: uncultured Iamiaceae bacterium; assembly: GCA_964438115.1. Lineage (GTDB taxonomy): Bacteria > Actinomycetota > Acidimicrobiia > Acidimicrobiales > DATDAH01 > DATDAH01. Next base: position 4,024 of record CAYTJS010000128.1, on the reverse strand, counting down.
CAGCCCGTCGGCCACCGACGTGCGGCTGTCGCCCGTGCGGTGCCACTCCTCCCGGATCCGGGAGAGCAGGAACACCTCGTAGTCCATGGACAGGCCGAAGACGATGGCGAACAGCATCATCGGGATCCAGGGCTCGATGGGCGCCGGGGCCACGTCGGTCACATCGCCCAGCCACGCCCACTGGAAGAGGGCCACGGCCACGCCGTAGGCGGCGGCGATGGACAGGAGGTTCATGATGACGGCCTTCAGCGGCACCAGCAGCGACCGGAACACCACCATCAGGAACAGGAACGAGAGCACCAGCACGGCCCCGAAGAACCAGGGCAGTCGCTGGCCCAGGTAGTCGGCGAAGTCCACGTTGACGGCCGTGCCACCCGTGACGGCCACGTCGATCCCGGCCTCGGACTCGACCGGGGGGAGAACATCGTCCCGGAGGCGGTCGACCAGTTCGGCGGTGGCCTGGTCCTGGGGCCCGGTGGTCGGCACCACGTTCCAGAGCACGGCCGTCGGCGCGTCCGGGTCGTTGGGGACGGGCGGCGACACGAAGGCCACGCCGGGGTCGGCGGTCAGGGCGGCCGTGGTCGCCTCCAGCGCCGCCGGGTCGGCACCCTCCGGCACCTCGGCGACGAGGAGCAGGGGGCCGTTGAAGCCGGCGCCGAAGCCTTCGACGAGGAGGTCATAGGCCTGGCGGGTGCTGGTGTCCTCCGGGAAGTTGGACTCGTCGGAGAATCCGAGGCGCAGGGCCAGCACGGGACTGGCCAGCACCAGCAGCAGCAGGGCCGAGGCGGTGGCCACCAGCCACGGCCGGTGCTGGACGATCCGGCTCCACCGGTACGCGAGGGTCTCCCGCCGCGGCTTGGGCGGCCGGTGGGCCACCTCGACCTTGAGCCAGGGGAGCCAGAGGCCGAGCAACAGGACGGCGATGGCGAAGGGGAAGCCGACCAGCAGAGCGGGGAGCTCGAGTCCGGCGCCGACCAGGCCGAGGGCGACCAGGCCGGCGGCGATCAGGCCCCGGCGGCGGGTGAGCTCCACTCGGGTGCCGGCGAAGCCGGTGAGGGCGGGCAACAGCGTGAGGGATGCCGCCACCGTGAGGGCCACCGTCACCGAGGCGCTGAGGGCCAGGCCCGAGACGAAGGGCACGCCCATGAGCAGCATGCCCAGGAGCGAGATGACCACGGTCACGCCGGCAAACAGGACCGAACGGCCGGCGGTGTCCATGGCGATGGTGACCGACTCGCGGACGTCATGGCCGGCGTGGAGCTGCTCGCGGTAACGGGTGATGATCAGCAGCGCGTAGTCGATGCCCACCCCGAGGCCGATCATCACCCCGAGGAAGGGGGCGAACTGCGGGATGGTGATGAGGTGGCTGAGCAGGGCCGTGACCGCCGAGCCCACGCCGATGCCGAAGAGGGCCACGCCGATGGGTAGGCCCATGGCGAGCACGGAGCCGAAGGCGGCGATGAGGATGACGATGGCGAACGCCAGACCGATCAGCTCGGTCGTCGGCTCCTCGAACTCGGCGAAGATGAAGCCGCCGAGTTCGATGCGCAGTCCGTCGACCTCGGGCACCTCGTCGAGGATCAGGTCGCGGATCTCCGCCGCCTGGGCGAAATCGCTCTCCTCCGGTAGCTCCACGTTGGCGTAGGCGACGAGGCCCGCCTGGGGGCCCTCGGCGGCGATCAGCACCTCGCCGCCCTCGGCGTAGGGGCTCTCGACCCGGGTGACGTCGTCGAGGGCACCCACCTCGGCAAAAAGCTCCTCCATCGCCGCCTGCACCTCGGGGTCGTCCACGCCCTGCTCGGCGCGGAAGACGATGGTGCCCGTGTAGCCGGTACCCACGCCGCCGAAGTTCTCGTCGAGCAGGTCGAAGCCGTCACGGGACTCGACGTCGGGGATGTTGAGGTCCTCGCGGAACCCGTCGCCGACCGTGCCGGCGATGCCGTTCACGGTGACGAGAAGGACCAGCCAGGCAGCCAGCACCCAACGACGACGGTCATGGCACCAGGGTCCGAGGCGGCCGAACACGGAATCTCCCAGGGGATGGGCGGCGGGGCGACTCCCCTTCCTATCGCCCCGCCACGACCAGGGAAACCCTCGTCGCCGTCAGCGGCTTCGAGCCGAGGCCTTCACGACGTCCTCCTGGGTGGGGTCGGCCACCGAGAGGGCCCGGGCGACGCAGAACACCCGACGGAACGGCATGACGGTGCGGCCGTCGGGGCGGCGGGGGTAGGCCCGGGCCACCCGGCGGGTGTACTCGGCGACGAAGGCGTCGGCCTCGTCAGCCTCGAGGCCGCTGACGAAGGCCCGCAGGAACGAGCCCAGGTACCAGGCGACGACCGGGTCGTCGCCGTCGAGGACGTGGTGGTAGGTGGTGGTCCAGAGGTCCACCTCGGCGGCGAGGGGCAGCAGGAGGTCGAGGTAGTGCGCCGGCGTCAGGAGCGGGTGGGGGTCGATGGTCGGGGTGATCCGGTCCCGCCACGTCGCCCCGGCAGCCAGCTCCCAGGCCAGGGTGTGGGAGGGCTCGTCCCAGGCGTCGGGGACCTGCCAGGCCAGGGTGCCACCGGGCGCCACCAGGCCCAGGAGGTGGGGCAACAGGTGCTCGTGGTCGGGCACCCAGTGCAGGGCGGCGTTGCTGAAGACGAGGTCGGGGGCCGCCGCCGGGAGGTGGGTGGCCAGGTCGCCCTCCTCCCAGCACAGGTCGGGGCGCAGGGCCCGGGCCTCGGCCAGCATCTCGGGCGAGGCGTCGACACCGGTCAGCTCGGCGTCGGGCCAGCGATCGGCCAGGAGGGTGGTGACGGTCCCCGGGCCACAGCCCAGGTCGAGGATGCGCCGGGGCGGTGGGTCGAGGTCGAGACGGGCCAGGAGGTCGAGGACGGGGCGGCGGCGCTCGGCCCAGAACCGGGCGTAGGCGCCCGGGTCCCACACCGTCACCGGGGCGGGCCCTCGACCAGCCCCTTCAGCCGGGCGTGGAGGTCGGGGGCGGTCAGCTCGATCACGTGCGTCAACTGCTCGAGGTGGCGCAGGGCGGGACGACCGCCCGCCCCGGGCAGCTCGGGGGTGAGCACCAAGACCTGGCAGTCCGGCTCGTGGCTGCGGATGGTGCCCGCCATGCCGATGGCCCGCCACAGCAGCTCGGCACGACGCAGGCCCGACGGTCCGGTGGTGAACCCACCGGGCACGTCGACGTACCAGGTGGTGCCGTCGGGGTCCTCGGCCCGGAGGGCGAAGTCGGTCCCCGCCGGCGACCGGAAGCGGTCGGTGACCTCGACGAAGCCGGCATCGGCCAAGGCGGTGGCGGCCACCCGACGGGCCGACTCGCCCCCCTCGGGCGTGGGGCCGGGCCCGGCCGCGGCCCGGGCCGCCACCTCGTCGGCCACCCGCCGGCGGGCGGCGGTGGCGTAGCCCTCGTCGGTGTCGTAGCCCACGTAGTGCCGGTCGGTGCGGACGGCGGCCACCGCCGTGGACCCCGAGCCCATGAAGGGGTCGAGGACCAGGTCGCCGGGGTACGTGTACAGCTCGATCAGGCGCTGGGGCAGTTCGACGGGGAACGGCGCCGGGTGACCGACCCGGCGGGCCGACTCGGCCGGGAGCTCCCACACGTCGGTGGTGGCCTCCATGAACTCGTCCTTGGTCAGCGACGAGGGTCGGTCCCGGCCGCGGTCGAAGCGGCCCTTGCTGGCGATGATCACGCGCTCGGTCAGGTCGCGCAGCACCGGGTTGGTGGCACGTTGGAAGCTGCCCCTGGCACACGAGCCCGATGCGCCGCGCTGCTTGACCCAGACGACCTCGCCCCGCAGCAGCAGGCGCAGGTCGTCCTGCAGGATCGAGGTGACGTCCGCGGCCAGGTTGCGGTACGGCCGGCGGCCGAGGTTGGCGACGTTGACCGCGATGCGCCCACCGGGCTCGAGCGTGCGCACGCACTCGGCGAACACGTCGCGCAGCATCTGGAGGTACTCCAGGTAGGTGGCGGGCACGTGCTCCGCGTCGAGCTCGGTCTCGTAGGCCTTGCCGGCGAAGTACGGAG
>CAYTJS010000127.1:0-10019 GCA_964438115.1 uncultured Iamiaceae bacterium | reverse complement strand
GGTGGTGCCCCTCTTCCACGCCACCGGGCTCATCCCGGTCATGCTCGGCAGCACGGCCAGCGGGGCCAAGCTCGTGATGATGTACCGCTGGGACCCCGAGCGGGCCCTCGAGCTCATCGAACGGGAGCGGGTGACCGTCTTCGTCGGCGTCCCCACCATGTCCTGGGACCTGCTCGAGTCGCCCGACTTCGAGAAGCGCGACACCTCCAGCCTGGTGTCGGTGGGCGGCGGCGGCGCCCCGGCGCCCGCCGAGCTGGTGCGGCGGGTGGACAAGGGCTTCGCCAAGGGCCGCCCCCAGATCGGCTACGGCATGACCGAGACCAACGCCTACGGGCCCGGCAACAACGGCGCGGACTACCTGCGCAAGCCGACCAGCGCCGGGCGGGCGGTGCCGATCATGGACGTCCGGGTGGTCGACGACGACGGCGTCCCGGTGCCCGCCGGCGAGATCGGCGAGATCTGCTTCCGGGGGGCCAACCTCATCCGGGGCTACTGGAACAACCCCGAGGCCACCGCCGAGGTCATCGACCCCGACGGCTGGCTGCGCTCGGGTGACCTGGGCCGCATCGACGACGAGGGCTTCATCTTCGTCGAGGACCGGGCCAAGGACATGGTCCTGCGGGCCGGCGAGAACGTCTACTGCGCCGAGGTCGAGGGTGCCGTCTACGAGTACCCGGGCGTGGCCGAGGCCGCCGTGTTCGGCGTACCCCACGAGCGCCTCGGCGAGGAGGTGGCCCTCGCCGTGGTCCCCTCCCCCGGCACCGACCTCGACGTCGACGGCCTGCTCGCCCACCTCCGCCGCCACCTGGCCGCCTTCAAGGTCCCCAGCATCGTCGAGGTCCGCACCGAGCGCCTCCCCCGCAACGCCAGCGGCAAGATCCTCAAACGCGACCTCCGCGACCAACTCGCCGACTGACCTCGAGGCACCAGCCCCCCGAAACGGGCAGCTGACGCCTCGAGCTCCCTACCTCCCCCGAACGAGCCGTCCGGGCAGGCTCCCGGTGTGGGCGCCGTCGCGGAAGGTGACCTCGCCGGCGACCACGGTGGCGCGGTAGCCGGTGGCCCGCTGGAGGTAGCGCCTGCCGCCCGCAGGCAGGTCCTGGACCATCTCGGGGGCCAGCACACCGAGGGCGTCGGCGTCGATCAGGTTGAGGTCGGCCCGGTACCCCGGCGCCAGCACCCCCCGGTCGTCGAGGCCCACCAGCCCCGCCGTGACCGAGGTCTGGCGGGCGACGAGCCACTCGAGCGGCAGCGGGTCCGCGACGTCGCGACCCCAGTGGCTGACCAGGTAGGTCGGCATCGACCCGTCGCAGATCATCCCGCAGTGGGCCCCGGCGTCGCCCAGGCCGGGGACCGTGTAGGGGTGGGTGAGCATCTCACGGATGGCCGAGAAGTCCCGCTCGCCGTAGTTGGCGAAGGGGAGGTAGAGCAGGCCCCGCCCGCCGTCGGCCACGAGCACGTCGTAGGCCACCTCCAGCGGGGGCCGACCCTCCCGGGCGGCGATGGCCTCGATGCTGCGGTCCGCGCCGGGGTCGTAGTCGGGCGGGTCCCCCAGCGGGAAGATCCCGTCGAAACCGCCGAACACCAGCCCGCCGGCGGCATCGACCTCGGCCAGGACCGTGGCCCGCACGTCGGGCTCGCCCAGCCGGGCCACCCGCTCGCCGAGGGGCAGGCCGGCCAGCCGCTGGTAGGTGGCCGACAGGACCAGCGGGTGGATGCGGCCCTCCAGGCCGAGGAGCACCCCGACGGGCCGGGCCGCCACCTGGCCCCGGATGGGGACGCCGTCGGCCTGGGCGGCGGCGATGAGGTCGAGCAGGCCCCGCCAGTCGCCCCGGTGGGACTCGGCCAGGGTGGTGATGGACAGCGGCCGCCCACTCTCCTCGGCCATGGCCCGGATCAGGGCGAACTCGCCCTCGAGGTCGACCAGGTCGGCGACGAGCTGGAGCACACCCCGGCCGGTCGCGCCCACGCCCCGGGCGATGCCGAGCAGCTCGTCCTCGGTGGCGGTGAGGCTGGGGGTGGGGCTGCCGTCGGCCGAGCGGTGGTTCACGGTCCGGGAGGTGCTGAAGCCCAGGGCCCCGGCCTCGATGCCCTCGGCCACCAGCCGGCCCATGGCCGTGATCTCCTCGGCGGTGGGCACCTCGGTGTGGTCGGCCCCGCGGTCGCCCATGACGTAGCCCCGTACGGCGGCGTGGGGCACCTGGGCGGCCACGTCGACGGCGAAGGACCGGCCGGCGAGCACGTCGAGGTACTCGGGGAAGGATTCCCAGCCCCACGAGATGCCCTCGGCCAGGGCGGTACCGGGGATGTCCTCGACCCCCTCCATCAGGGCGATCAGCCAGTCGTGGCGGTCGGGCCGCACCGGGGCGAAGCCCACCCCGCAGTTGCCCATCACCACGGTGGTCACGCCCTGCCAGCAGGACGGGGACAGGAGCGGGTCCCACGTGGCCTGGCCGTCGTAGTGGGTGTGGACGTCGACCCAGCCCGGGGTCACCAGCAGCCCGGTGGCGTCGAGTTCCTCACGCCCGGCCCCGGGCACCTCGCCCACCGCGGTCACCCGCCCTCCGTCGACCGCGACGTCGGCCACCCGGCGCGGGGCGCCGGTGCCGTCCACCACCGTCCCGCCGCGGACCACCAGGTCGTGCTCGTGCTCCCCCATGCCCGGATCGTAGGGAACGGCCAGGGACTACGGTCACCGCCCGTGAAGCTCGACGCCATGGCCATGGGCCTGCCCCTCCGCGAGGCCCAGGACCTGGCCCGCCAGGTCGAGGACGCCGGCTTCGCCGGGCTGTGGTTCACCGAGGGCGGCCGCACGGCCTACCTGGGCGCCACCGCCGCGGCGCTGGCCACCACCGACCTCGACCTGGGCACCGGCATCGCCGTCGCCTTCCCTCGCAGCCCGATGGTCACCGCCTCGATCGCCTGGGAGTTGGCCGAGGCCACCGGCGGCCGCTTCACCCTGGGCCTCGGCACCCAGGTGAAGGCCCACATCGAGCGCCGCTACGGGGTCGGCTACGAGCACCCCGGGCCGTGGCTGCGCGAGTACGTGCTCGCCCTCCGGGCCATCTTCGCCGCCTTCCAGGGCGACGCCCCCCTGGCCTTCCACGGCGACCGCTACGACCTCGACCTGCTGCCGGCCACCTGGAGCCCGGGGCCCATCGACCACCCCGAGGTCCCCGTCTACCTCTCGGCCGTGCGTCCGTGGATGCTGCGGGCCTGCGGCGAGGTGGCCGACGGGGTCCACGTGCACCCGCTGCACTCCCGGCGCTACCTCGACGAGGTCATCGTCCCCCGCGTGGCCGAGGGCCTGGCCACGAGCGGCCGCGGCGTCGACGCCGTGACCCTGGCCTGCCCGGTGCTGACCATCGTCGGCGACACCGAGGAGGAGCGGGCCCGCTGGCGGGAGGCGGCCCGCTTCCAGCTCGCCTTCTACGGCTCGACCCGCACCTACGCCCAGGTCTTCGACCTCCACGGCTGGGAGGGCACCTCGGCCCGGCTCCACGAGCTCCAGAAGGCGGGCGACCTCCAAGCCATGGCCGCCACCGTCACCGACGAGATGCTCGACGCCTACGCCGTCACCGCCACCTGGGGCGGCCTGGCCGACGCCCTCCTGGCCCGCTACGACGGCGTGACCCACCCGGTCCGGGTCATCTGCTACTTCGCCGGCCAGCTCCTCCGGGCCGGCGCCACCGTCGACCAGTGGCGGGCGGTGGCCGACGCCGTCCACCGCGCCTGACCCCCCACCGGGGTGGCCGCGCTCAGACGGTGGCGAGACCGAGGTCGCGGAGGGTGGTGACGCCGTTGGCCAGGGCCGCCTCGCTGCCGAACCCGCCGGGGGTCCGGGTCCGGGTCCGGGGCCAGGCGGCGGCGATCCCGTCGGCCACCTCCACGTAGGTGTCGGTGGGCTCGTGGCGGACGCCGCCGACCGGGGTGGTCGCCCCCGGGACCGCCGGGGTCAGGACGACGCTGCGGTAGCTCCCGCCGGTGCGGCCACCCTGGGCGGCCACGACGAGGCGGCCCTCCGCCCCCGAGCCGGGCAGGGGGCCCCGCAGCACGGCGCGGGCCACCCCCGGGAAGATCAGGTGGCGGAACGACCGGTGCAGGGCGACGGCGTCCTCGGGGGTCATCCCCGTGGCGTCGGCCAGGCGGGCGAACGCGTCGATCTCGTGGGGCTGGGCACGAGGATCCGGGCCAGGTCTGGGGGTCGGGCGGCGGCAACGGCGAGGCGAAGGGCGGGTCGGCAGCGGCCCCCGCGGCCAGGTTGGCGGCGATCGTCGCCGTGACCCCGACGAGGTGGTCGAGCATCGCCGCATCGCCGAGGAAGCCGTTGCGCTGCACGGCGACCAGGCCGTGGTCGACCACCAGCGCCACGTAGGAGGCCCGCACCTCGGCGAGGGGCCGGCACGCCGATCCCAGCCACGCCTCGAGGTCGGGATCGATCCACTGGCTCCGCGCCAGCCGGTGGCCGGGCAGGCCGTGGGGCCCGAGGTCGGTGTGGTCCGACCCGATGCGTTCCTCGTTGCGGATGACGACCTTGGGCAGCAGGGCGGCCTCCGGCACCCGCAGCACGACCCGCGTGGTCGGCGCCCAGGCGGCGTTGGCGGCGAAGGGCTCGTCGGGGCGGTCGTCGCTCCAGCCGATCAGGGACTTCAGGCCCCGGCGGGTCGTGACCCGGGTGCCGAAGAACGCCCCACCGGCCCGGATCGAGCCCTCGTGGGCCTCGATCTCGTGCAGCTCGTGGGCGACCTGGCCGAACCGCCCGGCCAGTTCACCCCGGCAGACGTTGGCCTGGTACTCCGGGAAGGGCGGCAGGACCGGCACGGGGGCCCCGGCCAGGCCGGGGCCGGGGAAGGCGAGACCCCGCTCCCGGGCCCACCCCTCGAGGCTGACGGCGGGCGCCCCCCGCCGGGCGTCCTCGGGGGCGTAGGCGGTGTAGCTGTGTCCCATGGGTCCGATCCCTCCTGGTTCGGTCCGGTCAGGCGAGGGCCGAGCGGGGCCAGTCGTCGTCGAGGCGGCCGGACCACTGCGGGTCGCGCTTCTCGACCCACGCCATGACCCCCTCGGTGGCGTCGGGCGTGCCCATGAGGGCCAGGTGCACGGCCCGCTCCCAGGCGTCGACCTGGTCGGCGTCGGGGGTGGGCGAGCGCCAGAGGATGGCCTTGGTGGCGGCCGCCGAGCGAGGGGCGACGTTGACGGCCACGTCGTGGGCCACCTCGAGGGCCCGGTCGAGCACGGCCGCCGCCGACGGCAGGGCCTCGAGGGCCACACCCCACTCGGCCGCCTGGGCCCCCGAGAACATCCGCCCGGTGAGGAGCAGTTCGGTGGCCCGCCCGAAGCCGACCAGCCGGGGCAGGGTCCAGTGGGCCCGGACGTCGGGCACCATCCCCCGCCGGACCTGGACCACGCCGAGCTTGGCGTCGGCGGCCACGAAGCGCAGGTCGCACTGCAACGCCGTGGTCAGGCCGATGCCCACGGCGTGGCCGTTGACGGCGGCGATCACCGGCTTGCGCACGTCCCAGGCCCGGAACGTGAAGGGATCCGAGGAGAAGGCGCCGGCCGCCTCGGGTGCCCCGAAGACCCCGGCACCGCCGGAGAGGTCGGCCCCGGCGCTGAAGGCCCGGCCCGCCCCGGTCAGCACGACGGCCCGCACCTCCTCGTCCTCGTCGCAACGGCGGTAGGCCTCGCTCAGCTGCTCGATCATCGAGCCGGTGAACGTGTTGAGCTGCTCGGGCCGATCGAGGGTGACGACGGCGACGGGGCCGTCGCGGTCGAGCCGGATCGCCTCGCCCACGGCTCAGCCGGCCAGGCCGGCGAGCAGCTCCCGGGTGGCCGCCCGCTCGTCGGCGGTGCCGAACTCGGCGGCCACGAGCGAGGTCGCCCCCGCCGCCCCGACGGCGGCGATGCGCTCGGCCACCGCATCGGCCGAGCCCACCAAGGCCAGGTCGGCGGGACCCTCGACGCCCTCCTTGTCGAGCATGGCCCGGTAGGAGGGCAGCATCCCGTAGACGGCGAACTCGGCGGCCGCCCGCTCCCGGGCCCCGGCCTCGTCGGCGGTGACGCAGACGGGGAGGGCCACGACCACCCGGGGCTCGGGACGACCGGCGGCCTCGGCGGCAGCCCGGATGGTGGGGACGGTGTGGTCGGCCAGCGTGGCCGGGCCGGTCATCCAGGTCACGGTGCCGTCGGCCAGCCGACCGGCGACGTTGAGCATCTGGGTGCCGAGGGCGGCGACCAGCACGGGCGGCGCCTCGGCGGGCACGTCGACGGCACCGCGGCAGGTGACCGTCTCGCCGGAGAGCTGGGGGTCCTCGCCGGCGAGCAGGGGCTGGAGGGCCTCGAGGTACTCCCGCATGCGGCGCACGGGCTTCTCGAAGGGCTCGCCCCACATCCCCTCGACCACCACCTGGTGCGAGAGGCCGATCCCGAGGTCCAGGCGGCCGCCGCTCACCTGGCTGACGGTGAGCGCCTGGCCGGCCAGCATCATCGGGTGGCGGGGCTGGATGGGGACCACCCCGGTCCCGAACCGGATCCCCGGCACCTGCGGCGCCACCACCGCGAGTGCCGTCAGGGCGTCGAGGGTGAAGATCTGCGAGGTCCAGTACGACGACAGGCCACTGGCCGCCGCCGACGCAGCGTCGGCCAGCATGCCGTCGACGGTCCTGGGTGAGCTGAAGACGCCGTAGTCCACGGCCGGTCCTCCGGGGTCGGGCAGAACGATCTCGGTAACACTACGGATGCGGCGCGGCCGGCCGGGGCCGGGCGGTCCCGGACCGGGTCAGCCGGTCACGGGGCCCCGAGCCGGTCGAGGGTGGCCTCCAGGAGGGGGCCGTTCATGATGAGGCCGTCGTGGTGGTCGGGCTCCTCGAAGGTGCCGCTGGCCACCGACGCCTCGCCGGTGCGGATCGAGACGATGGCGTAGCGCAGGCCGGCGAACACGTCGTAGTAGTCGTAGTTCCGAACCGACCGGCCCGAGACCTCCTCGTAGCGGGCGATGACCCGCTCCCGGTCGAAGAAGTCGGCCAGGGGATCCATCTCGAAACGCACGGCCAGATCGGCGAAGAAGTCGTGCAGGTGCACCGCCCAGGCCAGGTCGGCCTCGGGCGCCCCCAGCGACGCCATCTCCCAGTCCAGGGCGGCCACCGGCTCGAAGTCGCGGAACATGGTGTTGCCCAGGCGGGCGTCGCCCCAGTTGACGACCGTCTCCTCGTCGGTGGGCCGGTTGGCCTCCAGCCAGGCCAGGGCCCGCTCGATCTGGGTGAACTCACGGTCGCCCCGGGCCCAGTCGTAGTACCAGCGTTGGTAGTTGAGGTGCTGGTCGAGGGGCGTGGCGCCGTGCTCGGGCCGGTCGAGGAAGGCGCTGTCGACGGCGGTCACGTCGATGGCGTGCACCCCGGCGATGAGGTCGACCACGCCCTGCTCGAGGCGGAGGCGCCCCTCGGGGCCGGCGTCGACCACCCAGCCGCCGAACACATACGGCGGGTTGTCGCTGGCGACGATGCCCTCCACCCGCTCCATGACGAAGAAGGGCGAGCCCAGGGCGGCGTCGTCGGGCTCGAACCACGGGGTCACCGGGACCGGGACGTCGCTGTGCTCGCCCACCAGGCGCAGGCAGCGGTACTGCAGTTCGAGGTCGTAGCTGGGGAAGACCGGGTGGTCGACCTGGGCCGGGGCCAGCCGGGCGGCGTAGCCCTTGGTGCGGCGGCCGTCCTCGCCGGTGGTGGTCAGGTCGAACAGGAGGGTCTCCGACGACATGCCGTTGCCCTCCGGCGGCCGCACCTCGGAGACCTCGGGGTCGGACCCCTCGGGCAGGGTGGCGTGGAACCACTCGGTGAGCTGGTCGCGCAGGACGGCGGGGTCGCGGGTGGAGGCGATGACCATGCCCGCGGTCTAGCAGACGCCGCACCCCGAAATTGCGTCGATCGGTTGCGGTGGGCGCAACGGATCGACGCCAGAACAGGGGGGTGGGTGGGGGTCCGTAGACTCGCCGCCCGATCATGACCACCACCTCCCCGCCGCTGCGCCCGCCGCCCCGTTGGGTGACCCTGACCCTGGCCGTGCTCACCGTGGTCGCCGTGGCCGTGATCAGCCTGCTGCCCTTCCGCGACGAACTCACCGGCGCCGACGACGACGCCCCTGCCGTCACCGCCACGACGGTCCCGCCGACCGCCGATGCCTTCGACCGCCCCGACGACACCCCGCTGGGCCCGCCCTGGGAGGTGGTCAGCGGGACCTGGGTGGTCCAGGACGAACACGCCGCCGTGACCGCCGGGCCCGCCGACGGCGGGGCGAGCGTGGCCGTGCTCACGCCCGGGGACACCCCCGCCGGCCCCCGGACGGCGGCGGTGACGGCGCTGGCCGTCGAGCCGGGCTGGGCCTTCGCCTTCCGGGTCGCCGGCCCCGACGACCAGTGGCGGCTGGTCGCCCACCCCGAGACCTCGTCGTGGTCCCTCGAGGTCGTGCGGGCCGGCGTCGTCGAGGAGCGACCGGGGTTCCTGCCCGTGGCCCCCGCCGACGGCGATCGCATCGAGGTCCGGATGGTGGGCGAGCGGGTCACCGTGACCGTGGGCGCCACCACCGCCGAGGTCGACGACCCCGTCGGCGCCGACCGCACCGCCGTGGCCCTCGTCGCCACCACCGCCGACGGGCTGGCCTCGATGGCCTGGGACGACGTCGAGGTCCGGGCCGGCTGATCCGGCGAGCAAACCCCCGGCCGGTCCTACACTCGCCGCCATGCCGTCCCGAGAGGAGTTCGCCGCCGCCCTCCTGGACGCCGCCACCGAGGTCCTGGGCGAGGTGCCCCCGGGCATCACCGAGACCTCGGACCTGCGCGAGGACCTCGGCGCCGACAGCCTCGACCTGCTCGAGATCGTGATGGTCCTCGAGGAGGACTTCGACTTCACGGCGGAGGAGGACGACTTCGCCGAGGTGGTCACTGTCGGCGACGCCCTCGACGTCCTGGCCCAGCTCGTCCCGTGATCGGGGGCCGCCCGGTCGCCGTGACCGGGCTGGGGGTCATCGTCCCCGGCGCCCTCGACGTCACCGCCCTCGACGCCGCCCTGGCCTCGGGCCGGTCCTACGCCCGCCGCCTCGCCTCGATGGAGGACGAGCGCTACGGCCCGGTGCGGGTCGGCTGCGAGGTCGACGAGGCCTTCGACCCGAAGGTCCACCTCACCCACCCCGAGACCCGGCGCACCGACCGCACCAGCCAACTCGGCATCTGCGCCGCCATGGACGCCGTGGTCGACGCCGGGTGGGACGACACCGGCGGCGACCGCACGGCGGTGGTGGTGGGCACCGGCCTGGGCGGGATGATCCGCCCCTTCCTCGCCGCCCTCGAAACCGGCCGCGACAAGGGGTTCATGCGGGTCAACCCGCTGACCGTCCCCATGATCATGCCCAACGCCACCGCCGGGTGGCTGTCGATGAAGCTGGGCATCACCGGCCCGGCCACGACCGTGGCCCAGGCCTGTGCGTCGGGGGCCGCCGCCATCGGCGACGCCGCCCGCCTGATCGCCACCGGGGTCGTCGACCGGGCGGTGGCCGGCGGCACCGAGGCCCTCACCCACCCCGTGGTGGTGGCCGCCTTCGCCCGCATGGAGGCCCTGAGCAGCCGCAACGACGAGCCCGAGCGGGCCAGCCGCCCCTTCGACGCCGAGCGGGACGGCTTCGTCATGGGCGAGGGGGCCGGCTTCGTGACCCTCGAGGCCCTCGACGTCGCCGAGGACCGCAGCGCCCGGCCCCGGGCGCTGGTCGCCGGCTACGGCTCCTCCTCCGACGCCTTCCACCTCGTCGCCCCCCACGAGGAGGCCGCCGGGGCCATCGCCGCCATGCGGGCCGCGCTGACCGAGGCCGGCCTCGACCCCGCGGCGGTGACCTCGGTCAACGCCCACGGCACCTCGACCGAACTGAACGACCGGCTCGAGGCCCTGGCCCTGCGCACCGTGTTCGGCGGCACCGTGCCGCCGGTGACGGCCAACAAGGGCGCCATCGGCCACCGCCTCGACGGCGCCGGCGGCGCC
>CAYTJS010000126.1:0-10080 GCA_964438115.1 uncultured Iamiaceae bacterium | reverse complement strand
GCCCGGCCCGCCGCAGCCGAGCCGCACGCGCCGACCCCGCCCCCCGAGCCACCGGCCCGGCCCACCCGGCCCACCCCGGTGCTCGACGACCTCGACCTGCCGCCCACCGCGGCCGTGCCGGCGGTGACCGCCGCCGCCCACGACCTCGACGACGTGCGGGTGTGGGCCAGCCCCGACGCCGAGGACGACGACCTGGTCATCGAGGCCGGGCGCTCGGCCCACGAGGACCCCTTCGCCCCCCTGGCCGACGACGAGGATCCCTACGCCGCCCTGGCCGCCGACCAGGACGACCTGCCCCACTGGTCCGAGCCGGCCGACGAGGAGGACGACCTGTGGGCCGCCGGCGTGTCGAGCGGCCCCCGCTGGCGGGGCGCCGGTGACGAGACCGGCGAGCCCGACGACTTCAGCGACCTGATGGACGAGACCCGGGTCGAGCCCGCCCCTGCTCCCGTTCCCGAGGCCGCCGCCCTCGGCGACGAGGGCGTCGTCGTCTTCGACGACGCCGCCGCCCCCTACACCGAGCCGGTCGAGCCCGCCGCCGGCCCACCCCAGCGGCCGCCGCGCCGGGCCAATCCCTATCCCGAGGCCGACGAGGAGCTGGCCGCCACCCTGGGCGGGGGCGGCGGGGGAGAGCGCAACATGCAGCAGGCCGTCGCCGTGGGCGTCGGCCTCGTCGTCCTCCTCGGCATCTGCGCCCTGATCGGCCCCGCCGCCGTGGTGGTGCTGGCCACGGTCATCATCGTGATGGCCACCGCCGAGTTCATGACCGCCATGCGCCGCTCGGGCTACCACCCGGCCGTGCCCGTGGCCCTGGCCGGCTCCGGCGGCCTGGTGCTCGCCACCTACTGGCGGGGTGAGGGGGCCATCCCCCTCGTGCTGTTCCTGGTGGTGGTGACCACCCTGGCCTGGTGGCTCTTCGACGCCGGCCCCGGCGAGCACGCCGTGGCCAACGCCGGCATCACCCTGCTGGGCATCACCTACGTGGGCGTCCTGGGCTCCTTCGCCGCCCTGCTGCTCAAGCTGCCCGACGGCATCGGCATGCTGCTCGGCGCCATCGTGGTGGCGGTGGCCGCCGACGTCGGCGGCCTCTTCGTGGGCCGGCGCATGGGCCGCTCGCCGCTCATCGCCGCCAGCCCCAACAAGACCGTGGAGGGCTTCGTCGGCGGGATCATCGCCGCCGTGATCGCCGCCGTCATCCTCCTGGGGCTCGTCGGCATCGGCCGCTGGGACTTCTTCGACGCCCTCGTGTTGGGCATCGTCGGCGGCGTCATGACCCCCCTCGGTGATCTCTGCGAGTCGCGCATCAAGCGGGACCTGGGCCTGAAGGACATGGGCGACCTGCTGCCGGGCCACGGCGGCGTGCTCGACCGCTTCGACGGCCTCCTCTTCGTGCTCCCGGCGACGTACTACGTCATCCGGCTGCTCGAGGTCTACGCCAACACCCCGTGATCCCGCGGTGACCACCCTCGCCGTCCTCGGGGCGACGGGGTCGATCGGCACCCAGACCCTCGACGTGGTGCGGGCCGAGCCGGGCCGCTACGAGGTCGTCGCCCTGGGTGCCTCCCGCTCGGTCGACTTCCTCGTCGGGCAGGCCCACGAGGTCCGCCCCCGCTGGGTGGCGGTGGTCGACGCCGACGCCGCCGCCGGGGTGGCCGACCGGCTGCCTGCCGGCACCGAACTGGTGGTGGGGGAGGCCGCCCTGGCCGACCTGGCCCGAGAGGCCGAGGTCGTGGTCAACGGCGTGGTGGGCTTCGCCGGCCTCGGCGTCACCCTGGCCGCCCTCGAGGCGGGTCGGCGCCTGGCCCTGGCCAACAAGGAGTCGCTCATCGCCGCCGGACCGGTGGTCCAGCGGGCCCGGGCCACCCCCGGGGCCGAGCTGATCCCGGTCGACAGCGAGCACGGCGCCATCCACCAGTGCCTGCGGGCCAACGACGTGGCCGAGCGGGTCGCCCGCCTCGTCCTCACCGCCTCGGGCGGGCCCTTCCGGGGGCGGAGCCGGGCGGAGCTGGCGGCGGTGACCGTCGACGACGCCCTGGCGCACCCCACCTGGTCCATGGGGCCCAAGATCACCGTGGACTCCTCGACGCTCATGAACAAGGGCCTCGAGGTCATCGAGGCCCACGAGCTCTTCGGCGTCGGCTACGACGACATCGACGTGGTCGTCCACCCGCAGTCGGTGGTCCACTCGATGGTGGAGTACAGCGACGGCTCGACCATCGCCCAGCTCTCGATGCCCGACATGCGCCTGCCCATCGGCTACGCGCTGGCCTACCCCGACCGCTCGGCCGCCCCCTTCGGGCGCATCGACTGGACGACCCTGGGCTCCCTCGACTTCGAGGCCCCCGACCGCGAGGCCTTCCCCTGCCTGGACCTGGCCTACCGGGCCGGTCGTGCGGGCGAGACGGCTCCGGCCTGGCTCAACGCCGCCAACGAGGTCGCCGTCGAGGCCTTCCTGGCCGGCCGCATCCCGTGGCTGGCCATCCCCGACGTGCTCGCCGCCACCCTGGACCGCTTCGATGGAACGAAAGCCGCATCGGCCGACGTTGTGATGGAGGCCGACGCCACGGCCCGTACGGTGGCCACCGAGATCATCGGCGCCAGCACCTGACCACGACGACCGAAGCGAGCCCATGACCCAGGTCCCCCCGCACCCCCCGGCCCCCGGTAGCGAGGCCGACGAGGCCGCCGCCGAGGAGGGCCGGGGTCACCCGCTGCGCCTGGCGGCCCTGGCCGCCGCCGTGGGCGTCCTGGGGTGGTTCGGCGGGCTGCCGGCGCTGGCCATCGTCGGCGCCATCGTCGTCATGATCTTCATGCACGAGCTGGGCCACTACCTGACGGCCAAGGCCGCGGGCATGAAGGTCACCGAGTTCTTCCTCGGGTTCGGGCCCCGCATCTGGTCGTTCCGCCGGGGCGAGACCGAGTACGGCCTGAAGGTGATCCCCGCCGGTGCCTACGTGCGCATCATCGGGATGAACAACCTGGACCCGGTCGAGCCCGCCGACGAGCCCCGCACCTACCGCCAGCAGTCCTACCCCCGCCGGCTCTCGGTCGCCCTGGCCGGCTCGGCCATGCACTTCCTGATGGCCTTCGTCCTGGCCTTCCTCGCCCTCGCCCTCTACGGCGAGATCACCGAGGAGAGCGAGGAGCGGTGGACCGTCGACCAGTCCCTGTCGGCCGAGGAGACCCTCGCCGGCTTCGAGGGGCTGCAGCTCACCCCCGAGTTCGAGTCCCTGCTCGAGTCGGGCCGGACGCCGGCCACTGCGGCGGGCATCGAGGAGGGCGACCGCATCGTCGCCATCGACGACGTCGAGATCGATGTCTTCACCGACATGCGCCAGTACGTGCAGGCCCACCCCGGTGAGGAGGTCGACGTCACCGTCGAGCGCGACGGCGAGACCCTCGTGCTCCCCGTGACCCTGGGCTCGATCTCCGACGGGCAGGACACCGTCGGCTACCTGGGCGTGGGCCAGGACCTGCCCCGGGAGCGCTACGGCGTGGTCGAGAGCGTGCAGCGCTCGGCCTCGGCCTTCGGCGAGATCACCGTCGAGTCGCTCAAGGGCATCGGCCGGTTCTTCACCCCGTCGGGGCTGAGCAGCTTCGCCGAGGTCGTCGTGGCCGGCCCCGACGACGACCCCGAGCCCCAGACGCTGCCGGGCCGCGGCACCGGCGTGTCCGGCGAGGACGAGGGCCGGATCATCTCCATCGTGGGCGCCGCCCGCATCGGGGCCGAGGCCACCGACCAGGAGGGCATGGTCGCCCTGCTGCGCTTCATGGTGCTGCTCAACATCTTCATCGGGATCTTCAACCTGATCCCACTCCTGCCCCTCGACGGTGGGCACGTGGCCGTGGCCACCTACGAGCGCATCCGCGAGGTCGGGCGCCGGGGGCGGTACCACGCGGACGTGGCCAAGCTCCTTCCCCTCACCTACGGCGTGGTCATCTTCATGGTGACCATCGGGGTGATGGCCCTCTACGCCGACCTCATCAACCCGGTCTCGCTGAACTAGCGGTAGCGGCGCCCGCCGCTGCGAGACTGTCCCCGATGACCGTGACCTACGAGCGGCGCCGGACCCGTCCGGTCCACCTGCGCCACCCGTCCAACCCGGTGACGGTGGGCGGCGACGCCCCCGTGAGCGTCCAGTCCATGACGACGACCAAGACGGCCGACGTCGAGGGGACGCTGCAGCAGATCTACGCCCTCTACGGCGCCGGCGCCGACATCGTGCGCTGCACGTGCAACGAGTGGGAGGCGGCCGAGGGCCTGGCCCAGATCGTGCCCCGCTCGCCGGTGCCGATCGTGGCCGACATCCACCACCAGTACAAGATGGCCCTGGCCGCCCTCGAGGCGGGGGTGCACTGCCTGCGCCTCAACCCCGGCAACATCCGGCGGCCCGAGCACATCAAGGCGGTGGCGGCCGAGTGTCGGGACCGCGGCGTGCCCATCCGCATCGGCGTGAACGGCGGCTCCCTCGACCCCGAGCTCTACGAGAAGCACGGCGGCCGGGTGACGCCCGAGGCCATGGTCGAGTCGGCCCAGCGCGAGCTGGCCCACTTCGCCGAGGTCGGCTTCGACGACGTGAAGATCTCGGTCAAGGCCTCCAACGTGCCGCTGATGATCGAGGCCTACCGGCTGCTGGCCGACACCGTGGACTTCCCGCTCCACCTCGGCGTGACCGAGGCGGGCCCGCCGCCGGCCGGCCTGGTGAAGGCCACCGCCGGCCTGGCCACCCTGCTCATGGAGGGCATCGGCGACACCATCCGCTACTCGCTCACCGCCGATCCCGTGCAGGAGGCCCGGGCCGGGCGCCAGCTCCTCGAGGCCCTGGGCCTGCGGGAGCGCACCGGCCTCGACCTGATCGCCTGTCCGTCCTGTGGGCGGGCCGAGGTCGACGTCTACGCCGTGGCCGAGGCGGCCCAGACGGCGCTGGAGGAGCTGGAGATCCCCATCCAGGTGGCGGTCATGGGCTGCGTCGTGAACGGCCCCGGCGAGGCCCGCGAGGCCGACCTGGGCATCGCCGCCGGGCGCAAGCGGGGCCACCTGTTCGTCAAGGGCGAGGTGGTCAAGGTCGTCCCCGAGGACGAGATGGTCGCCGAGCTGGTCGAGTGGGCCAAGGTGGTCGCCGAGGACGGTGTCGAGGCCGCCCTGGGCCGGGCCGACGCCGGCGCCGCCGCCGAGGCCGAGAAGGACCGCGCCGCCCTCCTCGACGACAAGGGCGCCGACGCCAACGACACCGGCACCCACATCGACGCCATCCGCCGCCTCGAATCCGATGCTTGACAGCAAGGCATCAACTGATGCCATGCTGTCAACATGCGGACCACGGTCACGCTCGATCCCGACACCGAGCAACTGCTCCGGCGGCGCATGGCCGAGCGGCGGATCTCGTTCAAGCAGGCCCTGAACGACGCCGTGCGGGCCGGGCTGGGTGAGGACGAGGTCCCGCCGTTCCGGACGACGACGTACCGCATGGGTCCGCCGACGGTCGACCTGACCAAGGCCCTCCGGCTGTCGGGAGAGCTGGAGGACGCCGAGCTGACGGCCCGGATGCGACCCGGCGCGTGAAGCTGGTCGACGCCAACGTCCTGCTCGACGCCGTCAACGAGGCCTCGCCCCACCACGACGACGCCCGCGCCTGGCTGGACGACTCGCTCAGCGGTGCCGACACGGTCGCCTTCGCCTGGCTGCCGCTGGCGGCGTTCGTCCGCCTGGCGACCCGGCCGGACCTCTTCGCCCGGCCCCTGACCGTCCCCGAGGCCTTCGACGTGGTGGCGTCGTGGCTGGCGTCGCCGTCGGCGGTCGTCGTGGAGCCCACCGCCCAGCATCCGGCCATCTGGCGTGACCTGCTCGTCGCCGTCGGCGGCCGGGGCGGCAACCTCGTGAACGACGCCCACCTCGCTGCCCTCGCCATCGAGCACCGGGCCGGGATCGTGTCCTACGACATGGACCTCGCCGGCTTCCCCGGCGTGGTCTGCTCGCCGCCGGGCTGAACCCCGCCAGATCGGGGAGGGGCGGGCACTACCCTCGGCCGCCATGGCCAAGGCCCCCGTGCTCACCCCCCAGGCGGAGGACTTCCCCCGCTGGTACCAGGACGTCATCGCCAAGGCCGAACTGGCCGAGAACGGCCCGGCCCGGGGGACCATGGTCATCCGCCCCTACGGGTTCTCGCTGTGGGAGCGCCTGCAGGCGGCCATGGACGACCGCATCAAGGCCATGGGCGTCGACAACGCCTACTTCCCCCTCTTCGTCCCCCTGGACTACTTCGAGCGGGAGGCCGAGCACGTCGAGGGCTTCAGCCCCGAGCTGGCCGTGGTCACCCACGGTGGCGGCAAGGAGCTGGAGGAGCCCCTGGCCATCCGTCCCACGTCCGAGACGGTGATGGGCACCTACTTCGCCAAGTGGATCCAGAGCTACCGGGACCTGCCCCTGCTCGTGAACCAGTGGGCCAACGTGGTCCGCTGGGAGCTGCGGCCCCGGCTGTTCCTGCGCACCACCGAGTTCCTCTGGCAGGAGGGCCACACCTGCCACGCCACCCAGGAGGACGCCCGGGCCTTCGCCACCGCCATCCTCCACGACGTCTACGCCGACTGCATGGTGAACGTGCTCGCCGTGCCCGTGTACAAGGGCCGCAAGACGCCCGCCGAGCGCTTCGCCGGGGCCATCAACACCCTGGCCTGCGAGGCCGTGATGCGGGACGGCAAGGCCCTGCAGATGGGCACCAGCCACGAACTGGGGCAGAACTTCGCCAAGGCCTTCGGCATCGAGTACCTCTCGGCCGAGGGCACCCAGGAGCACGTCTGGCAGACGTCCTGGGGCACCTCCACCCGCATGGTCGGCGGGCTGATCATGACCCACGGCGACGACCGGGGCCTGCGGGTGCCGCCCGTGCTGGCCCCCATCCAGGCCGTGGTCCTCGTGGTGCGGGACGAGGACGGGGCCGGCGAGGCCGCCGCCCGCCTGAGCCAGGAACTGGTCGGTGCCGGCGTGCGGGCCCGCCGCGACGACAAGGTGGACACGTCCTTCGGGCGGCGGGCCACCGACTGGGAGCTGAAGGGCATCCCCGTGCGCATCGAGGTCGGCCCCCGTGACCTGGCCCAGGGCGAGGTGACCCTGGTGACCCGCCACGACGGCGAGAAGCGCCAGGTGCCCCTGGCCGGGGTGGCCGCCGAGGTCCCCGGGGTCCTGGCCGCCGCCCAGCAGGCACTGCTCGACGAGGCCACCGCCGAGCGGGACCGGCGCACCGTCACCGTGGACGCCATCGAGGACGTGGCCGCGGCCGCCGCCGACGGCTTCGTCCGCATCCCCTGGGCGGCGGTGGGGGAGGAGGGCGAGGCCCGCCTGGCCGGTGACGCCATCACCGTGCGCTGCCTGCAGCGGGCCGACGGCAGTCTCCCCGAGGCCGACGACGAGCCCGACCTCGTCGCCCTCGTCGCGAGGAGCTATTGAGGCAGGAACTGCCGGGCCGGGCCCGGCGTTCGCGCTGGTATGCTCAGCGGGCATTTTGTTCTCATCGGACAAAGGCGTGGGCTCCGGCCCACGCCTTTTGTTTCGCGAGGCGAGCCGACGGCGACGAGGAGGTGAGGTGATGGCGAGCGTGGACAAGGTCCGGGACGCCGTCGCCCCCCTCGCCGACGAGCGGGGCCTCGACCTCTACGACGTCGAGCCCCACCAGGGCGGCGTCCGGGTGCTGGTCGACCGCCCCGGCGGCATCGACATCGACACCCTGGCCGAGCTGACCCGGGCGGTGAACCGCCGCCTCGAGGAGGTCGACCCCCACGCCGGGACCTACCTGCTCGAGGTGTCCTCACCCGGCCTGGAGCGCCCCCTGCGCCGTCCCGACCACTTCGCCGGAGCCGTGGGGGCGGCCGTCACCATCAAGACCGTCCCCGGCACCGAGGGCGACCGGCGGGTCAGCGGCACGCTGGCGACCTCCGACGACGACGGCGTCACCGTCCGCACCGACGAGGGCGACGAGCGCCGCCTCGGCTACGACGAGATCGACTCGGCCCGGACCACCTTCGACTGGGGCCCCAAGCCCAAGCCGGGCGCCAGGAAGATGACGACGAAGACCACGACGAGGAAGGCCACCCGATGAGCAACAACCTCGAGATGATGGAGGCCCTGCAGGCAGTCGCCGCCGACAAGGGCATCTCGGTCGACGACCTGCTGGCCGCGCTGGCCGACGCCCTCGAGTCGGCCTACAAGCGCATGCCCGACGCCTACGAGTACTCGTGGGTCACCCTCGACCCCGACACCCTCGACATCAGGGTCTACGCCCAGGATCTCGACGAGGACGGCGAGCCCACCGGCCCCGAGCTCGACGTCACCCCCGACGACTTCGGCCGCATCGCCGCCCAGACGGCCAAGCAGGTGATGATGCAGCGCATCCGCGAGGTCGAGCGGGACATGAAGTACGAGGAGTACGCCGGCCGCGAGGGTGACATCGTCACCGGCATGATCCAGCAGAGCGACCAGCGCTACACGCTGCTCGACCTCGGCCGGGTCGAGGCTCTCCTGCCCCAGGCCGAGCAGGTGCCCTACGAGCGCCCCGAGCCCAACGCCCGGGTCAAGGCCTACATCGTCGAGGTGCGCAAGACGGCCAAGGGGCCCCAGATCGTGGTCAGCCGGACCCACCCCGGCCTGATCCTGCGCCTCTTCGAGCTGGAGGTCCCCGAGATCGCCGACGGCATCGTCGAGATCCGGGCCTGCGCCCGTGAGCCCGGGCACCGCACCAAGATCGCCGTCTGGTCCAACGACGTGAACGTGGACCCCGTCGGCGCCTGCGTCGGCGCCCGGGGCGCCCGCGTGCGCATGGTCGTGAACGAGCTGCGGGGCGAGAAGATCGACATCGTCCCCTACTCCGACGACCCCGCCGACTTCGTGATGAAGGCGCTGTCGCCGGCCCGGGTCAAGGAGGTGCGGATCCACGAGGACACCGGCACCGCCGAGGTCATCGTGCCCGACTACCAGCTGTCCCTGGCCATCGGCAAGGAGGGCCAGAACGCCCGCCTGGCCGCCCGGCTGACCGGGTGGCGGGTCGACATCAAGAGCGAGACCCAGATCGCCGAGGAGGCCTCGTACCAGACCGACGACTGGGCCCAGGGCGAGTGGATCGTCGACCCCGAGTCGGGCGAGCAGATGTGGCAGCCCGCCGACGGCAGCCCGGCCATGACCGTCGAGGAGTGGCAGACCCTGGGCGCCGAGCAGGCCGCCGCGGAGGAGGGTGAGGCCGCCGAGGCCGACCCCGACGCCGACGGCGAGGAGGCCGACGCCCCCGCCGAGGACGTCCACGCCGAGGAGGCCGACGCCCCCGCCGAGGACGTCCACGCCGAGGAGCCCGCCGAGGGCGCCGACGAGGAGCCCGAGGCCGAGGAGCCCGCGGGCGACGAGTCCGAGGATGCCGCCGACGAGGCCACCGACGAGGCCGAGGGCGAGGACGACGACGGGTAGCCGCCGCCCCCGTCCCGACGGCCCGGAGCGCACCTGCATCGGGTGCCGGCGGGTGGCCCCGGCCACCGAGCTGGTCCGCCTGGTCCGCCGGGGCGACGGAAGCCTGGCCGTCGGACGTAGACTGCCCGGCCGGGGCGCGTGGCTGTGCCGGTCATCGGCCACGTGCTTCGACGCCGCTGTGCGGCGCGGGGCCTTCGCCCGGGCCCTGCGAGCGCCGGTCGCCGCTGCCGATCTCGCGTCGGTGCGGTCGACGGTGGTCCAGGGGGCGGATGCCCACCACGACGAACGAAAGAGCTGAAGCAGCCAGGTGCCATCGAACGTACGGGTCTACGAACTCGCCCGCGAACTCGGGATGAGCAACCAGGAGGTCCTCGACCTCTGCGACAAGCTGGGCATCGGCGCGCGCTCCCACTCGTCGAGCATCGTGGAGGCCCAGGCCGATCGCGTGCGGCGCCGGGCCGAGAAGGACGGCCTGGTCAAGGCTCCCGCGGCCGAGGAGGCGCCCGCCCCGGCCGAGGCCGAGGCCCCCAAGAAGGCGGCCATCAGCACCAAGAAGGCGCCGCCGAAGAAGAAGGCCGCCGAGCCCGTCGAGGCCCCGGCCCCCGAGCCGGCCCCCGTCGCCGAGGAGCCCG
>CAYTJS010000125.1:0-10091 GCA_964438115.1 uncultured Iamiaceae bacterium | reverse complement strand
CGGTAGACGGTCGTCTTGGCCACGCCCGACCGCTCGGCCACGGCCTCGATGGTGGTGCCGCGGTGGCCGACCTCGCCGAGGAGGTCGACGGTGGCGGCCAACACCGCGGCCCGGGAGCGGGCGACCCGGGGATCGCCGGCCGGGGCGGGGACGCCGTCGCTCACGGGACGGCGTCGCCGAAGGCCGGGGTGAGGCCCTCGACGGGCTCGGTCCCGGCCTCGTGCACCACCACCTCGCCGCGGGCGGGCATGAGGCGCCATGCCAGCAGGGCGGTGAGCACGGCCACCGCCGCCGCCGACACGAAGACCGGCCCCATGGCATCGGTGAAGGCGGTGCGGGCGGCCTCGGCGATGGCCGGGCCAACGGCGACGGGGGCCTGGTCGGCCACGGCCAGGGCCGAGCCGATGCCCTCCTCGATGGCCGAGGCGGCCGCGGGCGGGGCCCCCGACAGGTCGAGGTCGAGCGAAGACCGATAGACCGAGGACAGGATGCTGCCGAGGACGGCGACGCCGAGGCTGCCGCCCACCTCGCGGCTGGTGTCGTTCACGGCCGAGCCCACCCCCGCCTTGGCGAGGGGCATGGAGGACATGACCGCCCCGGTGGCCGGGGCGGTGGTCATCGACATGCCACCGCCCAGCAGCATCAGGCCGAAGGCCAGGTACAGGTAGGGCGTGTCGGGGGTCAGGAACGACAGAGTGAGCAGGCCGAGGGCGACGGTGGCGAGGCCCACCCCCATCACCCGGTTGCGGCCGTAGCGCTCGGCGAAGCCGGCGCTACGGGGCGCGAGGAGCACCATCATCAGGGCCATGGGCAGGGTGGCCACCCCGGCCAGCAGCGGCGAGTAGCCCCGCACGAACTGCAGGTACTGGGAGGCCACGAAGAAGGTGCCGAACATGGCGAAGAACGTCAGGCCGATGGTGCCGGTGCCCACCGAGAAGCGGGGGTCGCGGAACTGCTCCATCGGCAGCATGGGCTCGGGCACCCGCAGCTCCCAGATGACGAAGCCCACGAGCAGGAGCACGGCAGCGGCGAAGAGGCCCATGGTCTCGGGGTCGGTCCAGCCGATGTCGGGACCCTCGATGATGGCGTAGAGCAGGGCGCCGCTCACCAGGGCCACGGCGATGATCGGCAGGTTGACGAGGAAGACCGACCCGAACCAGAAGTGCTCGAGCAGGAAGCCGCTGAGCAGCGGCCCGAGGGCGGCGCCGGCGCCGGCGAAGCCGGCCCAGATGGCGATGGCCTTGGCCCGCTCCTGGGGCGGGAACACGTTGGTGATGATGGAGAGGGTGGCGGGCATGATCATCGCCCCGCCCACGCCCATGATCGAGCGGGTGGCGATGAGGTGCCAGGGCTCGGTGGCGAACACGGCCAAGGCCGATCCCAGGGCGAAGACCGCCAAGCCGAGTTGGAGCATCCCCTTGCGGCCGTAGCGGTCGCCCAGCGCCCCCATGGGCAGCAGCAGCCCGGCGAACACCAGGGCGTAGGCGTCGACGATCCACTGGAGCTCGGAGCTGGTCGCCCCGATGTCGCGGACGATCGTGGGCAGGGTCACGTTCAGGGCCGAGTTGCCGGCCACGACCAGCACCAGGCTGAGGTTCATCACCCACAGGACGGCGTGGCGGCGCTCGTGGATGGCGGCGGGATCGGACGGTGGTGTGCTGTGCTGGCCGGGTGCGGCGGGATCGGTGGTGGACCCTGGTGGCCGGGGCGGTGGTCGCCCTCGCCGTGCTCGGCTGCACAGAACAGGACGATGCACCGGCCGATCCGGCTACCGGCCCCGCCGGTCCGACCGTCCCCACGACCGGACCCGAGCCCGCCATCACGGCCCTGCCGGGCACCGGCACGCGCGCCGTGCCCGACGCCCCGACCCGGCCGGCGCCGGGTGGGGCGGCCCGGGTGGTGCGGGTGGTGGACGGCGACACCCTCGAGGTGCGGCTGCGCTCGGGACGGGTCGAGTCGGTCCGCCTCGTCGGGATCAACGCCCCCGAGTCGGGGGAGTGCCTGTCGGCCCGGGCCACCGCCCGCCTGGGCGACCTGGTCGGGGCCGGGCCCCTGCGCCTGGAACGGGACGAGAGCGACCGGGACCAGTACGGCCGGCTGCTGCGCCACGTGTACGCCGCCGACCGCTGGGTGAACGAGGCCCTGGTGGACGCCGGCCTGGCCGTGTCGCGGGCCTATCCGCCCGACACGAACCGCCAGGCCGCCCTCGACGCCGCCCAGGCAAGGGCTCAGGCCGCCGAGCGGGGGCAGTGGGCGCCCGACGCCTGCGGACCGGCGGCCACCGCTCGCATCAGGGTCGGTACCGTGCGCACCGACCCGCCCGGCGACGAGTCGATCACCCCCAACGAGGAGTGGATCGAGGTGGTCAACGCCGGGGGGCAGGCCGTCGACCTCACCGGGTGGGGGATCCGCGACGAATCGGCCTCGAACCGGTTCAGCTTCCCGCCCGGGTTCCGCCTGGGCCCCGGCGCGACCGTGCGCATCCGGACCGGTTGCGGCGCCGACAACGCCCGGGAACTGCACTGGTGTTCCCGGGGATCGGCGGTGTGGAACAACGACGGGGACACGGTGTTCGTGACCGACCCGAGCGGCAACGTGGTCGCCCGGCGGGCCGTCTAGCGTCGCCGGGGCCCGGGCGGCCGGTCATGCCGCCAAGGGGAGGTCGGCCAGGGGGGCGAAGCGCTCGTCCTCGTCGGCCAGGGCCCGCAGGCGGCGCCGGGTCCGGCTGAGCACCTGGCGGACGGCCTCGGGCCGCAGGTCGCGCAGGGTCGCCACGGTGACCGCCGGCGACGGGTCGCCCATCACGACCTGGACCCCGACCTCGAGGACGATGGCCTGGTCCCGGGGGCTGGCCACCGAGGCCAGGCCCTCGCGGACGAGGGCGACCTCGGGCAGGCGCCGCGCCATCGACTCGAAGAGGGCGAGGACGTCGGGCTCGTCGCCGACGGCCGGGGCCGGGTCGGCCTCCTCGGCGAGCACGTCGATGAACCCGTCGGCGTGCTGGCCGACCCAGCGGCTGACGATGGCCCGCACCCGGTGCCAGGCCCAGTGCCACGGCAGGGCGCCGCCGTCGGGCCGCCAGGCGGCCGCCACCTCGCCCAGCATGAGGCAGACGTCCATGACCAGGCCGTCCAACTCGTCGCGCTCGATGTCGGCCACGCCCACGTCGCGCAAGTGGTGGCGCACGGCGCCGCCGATAGGGCCGGAGAACTCCAGCGCCAGCGCGCAGCTCGCGGTGCGGTCGCCCGCCGCCAGCCGCGCCATCAGCTCCGCGAGCCGCGCCCGTCGCTCCTCGGTGGTCCGGTTGCCTCCCATGGCGCCATCATCCGCACCCCCTGTGACAAGAACCCCCCGGGGGTCAGGTGGCGCGGGGAAGGGGATCGGCCCCGAGGGCGGTGAGGAGGGCGTCGACCTGGGTGACGGCCCGGCGCCGCCGGCTGGGCCGACCGCCCCGGTCCTCGCCGGACCGGAGCTCGGGCCAGGCCATCCACACGTCCTCCCACCAGGCCTCGACCACGCCCTCGTCGCCGCTCGTGCGCAGCTCGACGAGCACGGGGGCGAAGGCGGGCCCGGCCCAGCGGTAGCGGCGGGCCCGCTCGACCCGCCCCGGCAGCCGTGCCCCCGGCGGCGGGTCGACCACGTCGAGGTACGGCCCCGACTCGGCGTCGAGGCGGGGCCCGGTGGCGAACCAGGCCCGCAGGCGCGAGCGGTCGACCCGGTCGGCGGCCCAGTCGTCGACGGTCGCCCAGAAGTCGGTGGCGGCCACCACCCGGCGGGTGCGGCTCATCGCCGGTCCCGACGGCGGTCTACCGTCGGCCGATGCTCGACGAGGCCACCCTGCGCGCCCGCCCCAAGGTCGTGCTCCACGACCACCTCGACGGCGGGGTGCGCCCGGCCACGGTGATCGAGTTGGCCGCCGCCCAGGGGGTCGAGTTGCCGGTGGGCGACGAGGCGGCCCTGGCCGAGTGGTTCACGATCCGGCCCGGCATGCCCTTCCCCGACGCCTGGGCCCGGTTCCACCTGGTCATCCGGCTGCTCCAGGCCGCCGACTCGCTGCGTCGGGTCGCCCGGGAGGCCGTGGAGGACGTCGCCGCCGACGGGGTGGTCCACCTGGAGACCCGCTTCGGGCCGCTCAGCCACCGGGCCGGGGGCCTGGACGCCGACGAGGTGATGGCGGCGGTGCTCGAGGGTCTGGCCGAGGGCCAGGCGGCCACGGGCACGGTGGCCCGTCTCATCGTGTGCGGGATCCGGGAGGACGGCCCGGCGGTGGCCGCCGAGGCCGCCGCTCTGGCGGTGGCGTGGGCCGACCGGGGCGTGGTCGGCTACGACATCGCCGGGGCCGAGGTGGGGTACCCGGCGGCGGACTACGCCCGGGCCTACGACATCGCCCGCGACGGCGGCCTGGGCCTGACCGTGCACGCCGGCGAGATGGACGGGATCGACAGCGTGGCCTCGGCCCTGACGGTCCGCCCCGACCGCATCGGCCACGGCTGGCGCCTGGCCGACGAGCTCGACGGTCCGGTCGCCGTCGCGGTGCGGGACCGGGGCCTGCCGCTGGAGGTGTGCGTGACCTCCAACGAGTGCCTCGGGCTGCCGGTCGACCAGCATCCGTTGCGGCGCCTGGTGGCGGCCGGCTTCGTCGTCACGGCGAACCCCGACGACCGGGCCATCACCACCACGACCACGACGCGCGAGCTGCTGCGGTGGGTCGAGCACCACGGCTTCACCGAGGCCGAGCTGGCGGCCACCCAGCGGGCGGCGGCGGCCGCCGCCTTCGGCGACGAGGCCACCCGGGCGGTCACGGCGGCCCGCCTGGCCGACGGCTGGCCGTGGGCCTGACCGGCGCGACCGGTTCAGTTGGCGCCGCGGCGGCCGGCCTTGATGGCGTCGAGCACCGCCTTGCACGGCTCGCAGACCGGGTAGCGGGACGGGTCCCGGGTGGGCACGAACACCACGCCGCACAGGGCGGTGATGGGCTCGCCGGTGACGTAGGCCCGGTTCACGTCGGCGGCGGGGGCGATGTGGGCCACCTTCGGCTCGCCGGTGTCGGCGGTGCGCTCCTGCTCGAGCAGCTCGGGCGAACTCACCGGAGGTCGTCCTCGTCGGGCTCGACCAGCACGTCCTCGCGAGGCCCGAAGAGGGGGACCAGCTCGGCGTAGGGGGTGAGGTCGCCGACCTCCCACTCCCAGGACCGCACCTGGGTGGCGCTGCGCCGGCCCACGGCGGCCCGGGCGAACTCGAAGGGGTCGACCAGCAGGAGCCCGCCGGCGGCGGGATCGAGGCCTTCGTGGAAGTCGATGGTCACCGGGTCGAGCCCGGCCTGCTTGTAACGGTTGGCGATGGAGCGACGCAGCCGTTCGGTGCTCCACCCGGCCACGGGCCCGGACCGGTTGCCGGGGCGGGCCAGGGCCCCGCGGACGTCCTGGTCGTGGACCCACAGGTCGATGAGGAGCCGGGGGTCGACGTGCTCGGCGACCGGGCGCAGGGTCTCGACCAGACGGGGGGCGGTGGACGCCCACTCGTCGAGGACGGCGGTGAGGGACCGGTCGGCCCGCTCGGCCACCTGGCGCTCGGTCCACTCGTCGGTGGCCACGCCCTCGATACGCCCGCCGATCAGGTCGGCGGCCACCCCGGCCTGGTGGGCGAAGACGTCCTTCACCGTCCACCCGGGGCAGGCGGGCACGTGGCGGGCCCCGTCGTGGTCGTCGAGCGAGCGGCCCAGGGCCAGCAGCTCCTGCTGGCCCTGCTGCCACAGATCGAGCAGGTCGGTCGGACCATCCATGGCCCAACCCTAGGGTCTGCCGTCGTGGTGGCGGTCCTGCTCGGTCTCGGGGTGTCGGCGTCGTTCTCGGTCGCCGACTTCCTCGGCGGCGTCGCCTCGCGACGATCGGACCCGTGGCAGACCGTGCTGGCCAACCAGGCCATCGGCCTGGCCCCGCTCGTCCTCTACTTCCTGCTCCTGGGCGGCGGCACGCTCACCGGCGCCGACGTGGGCCTCAGCGTGCTGGCCGGCCTGGCGTCGGTGGCCGGCCTGGGCCTGCTCTTCGGGGGCTTCGCCGTGGGCCGCATGGTCGTGGTGGCCCCGATCACCGCCGGCATCGGTGGCGTCGTGCCCATCCTGTGGGGTCTGGCCCAGGGCGAGCGCCCCGGTGCGGTGAACCTGCTGGGGGCGGTCGTGGCCCTGGCCGCCGCGGTGGTGCTGGCCCGGTCCGAGGCGCCGGTGGCCGATGCCGGGGCCGCCGCCGGTCCCGGCGACGACGTGCGGGCCAGCCTCATGGCCGTGGGTGCCGGCCTGGCCTTCGGCGTCATCCTCATCGCCCTGTCCGAGACCAACGAGGACGCCGGGCTGTGGCCCCCGGTCATCGCCCACCTCGTGGCCATCCCCGTCCTGACCGGGATCATCGCCCTGCGCCGCCGGCCGCTGGTGCCACCCCCCGAGGTCCGGCCGCTGCTCCTCGGCAGCGGCCTCTTCGACGCCACGGGCATCGCCCTGCTGCAGGTGGCCCTGCGCCAGGACCTCGTGTCGCTGGTCGCCCCCGCCGCCAGCCTCTACCCGGCCGGCACCGTCGTGCTCGCCGCCACGGTGCTGGGCGAGCGCCTCCACCGCACCCAGGTCCTGGCCCTGGTGGCCGCCGCCCTGGGCCTGGTCCTGCTGGTGTCCTAGAGCTGGTGGATGACGGCCTCGGCGAAGGCGTCGAGGGCGTCGATCTTCTCCTGCAGCGGCTGGGTGTCGGGCCCGGGCTGGTAGGCGTCGCGGAAGCCGACGATGGCGTCGGTCACGCCCAGGTCCTCCAGACGCCTCACGCCGTCCACGCTCCAGGCGTCGAAGCTGATCACGTGCACCTCGAAGGGGAGATGGTCGCGCCCGGCCTCCTTGCGCAGCTCGGTGAGGCGGTCGAGGCAGCGGGACAGCTCGGCGGGGTCACCGCCGGCGTGCATCCAGCCGTCGCCGCGCTGCGCCGCCCGCTTCAGGGCCGGCTCGGTGTGGCCGCCGAGGAGGATGGGCACGGGCTCGGTCGGCGTGGGGCTCATCTTCACCGACTGGAGCTGGAAGATCTCGCCGTCGTAGGAGAAGTAGCCCGGGGTCGTGAGCCCCCGGATGATGTCGATCATCTCGTCCATGCGTCGACCCCGGCGTTCCCAGGGCACGTCGCAGACGTCGTAGTCCTCGGGCCAGGGGCTGGTGCCCACGCCGAAGCCGAACCGGTTGCCGGTGAGCACGGCCACCGAGCCGGCCTGCTTGGCCACCAGCACGGGGTGGCGGATGGGCAGCTTCACGACGAAGGTGGTGAAGCGCAGGGTCGAGGTCACTGCACCCATGGCCGGGATGAGGCTGAAGGGCTCGATGAAGGGCTTGTCCTCGAGGAACTCCCGGCTCCCGTCGGGGGTGTACGGGTAGGTCGAGTCCGACACCTCGGGGTAACAGATGCTGTCGGGGACGACGAAGGAGGCGTAGCCCGCCTCCTCGACCGCCCGGGCCAGGGGGAGGTAGTTGGCGGGGTCGGTCATCGACTCGGCGTAGGAGAACCGCATGGCGCTGGTCTAGCCCGTCGGTTCGGCGACGGCCGAACGGTCGCCCTCGGCCCGGGCCGCCACGGCGACGAGGAGGGCTTCGCCCTCGACGGCCAGGTCGGCCAGCAGTCGGTCGGCCTCGACGTCCTCGGCGGTGGTCCCCGCGCACCAGGCCAGGTGGCAGGTGCGTCCGTCGTCGCGGATGGTGACGGTGAGCTCGCAGCGCTCGACGCCGTCGACGGCCCGGCGGCGCACGTGGCGCCACGGCGGCTCGACCGACAGGTCGCCGGGATCGGCGCCCACCTCGGCGAGCAGCGCGGCCCACGTCGCGTCCCGGGGCGCATCCACCCCCCGCTCCCGCATCGTCGTGCGCCAGGGCACCGAGGCCATGGCGGCAGGCTAGGCACGTGGAGGGCCGGCCCTACGCTGGCGGCATGGCCGACGACCTGCCCCTCCGCGCCCGCTTCGCCGCCAAGGTGTCGGGCTGGGGGCCGTTCCGGCGGGTCCTCGGCCCCAAGGTGTTCGCCAAGGCCGACCGCTGGGTCCTCGAGCGCAGCTCGGGCCGGCTCACCGCGGCCGGGCCGCCGCTCTTCCCGACCATGGTGCTGACCACGACCGGCGCCCGGTCGGGCGAGCCCCGCAAGGTGGCGCTCGTCTACTACCCCGACGGCGACGGCGCCCTCGTCGTGGCCTCCAACTTCGGCCGCGAGCGCCATCCGGCCTGGTCGGCCAACCTGCTGGCCCATCCCGAGGCCGAGGTGGTGGCCGACGGCGGGCGCTGGTCGGCCCGGGCCCGGCTGCTCGCTGCCGAGGAGAAGGCGGCCCGGTGGCCCGAGCTGGCCGCCCACATGCCGGCCTGGGACGGCTACACCGAGGTCACCGACCGGGATCTGCGGGTCTTCGCGCTCGAGCGCCGGCCGTGATCGCCGAGCCGGAGGAGCGGCGCTTCACCTTGGACGACCGGTCCCCGGTGCTGCGGGCCATGGCCGAGCTGGCGGACGGGTCGGGCTGGATCGTGGCCGACCCCGCCGTCCAGCTCGACGACGAGGTCGTGCTGCCCACCCCCCTCGGGGCCCTGCTCGGGGCCAAGGGCCCACCGGCACCGGAGCTGTCCTGGGTGCCGGGCGAGCGGGGTGGCCGCCGGCCCGAGCCGATCTCGGTGGGCATCCGCCACGCCTCGGGACCCAAGACCAGGCGCCGCCTGGCCGAGGCCGGGTGCCCGGTGCCGCCCGGGTGGGTCGTCGTGCAGGACAACCCCCGACGCGGCCTCGTCGCCCAGGTCCCTGACACCGAGGCCCACGCCACGGTGCTGGACTGGCTGCTGCGGGCGGCGGCCGAGCTGACCGTGGTGACCCTCACCGGCGACTGGCGGGCCCGGGTCCACCGACGGTGACACCGGCCGGCGGCTGATCGGCAAGACTGCCGGCCATGTCGCAGGAGATGGAACTGGTCCTCGAACTGCTCCGGGCCGCGCCCCGCAACGACGAGACGCCCGTCGAGCAGCGCCGCACCGAGATGGACGCCATGACGGCGGGCATCCCGATGGTGGAGGGCACCGAGACCGAGGTGGCCGACGTCGGCGGTCGGGCGGCCGAGTGGCTGCGCCCGCCGGGGGTGGTCGACGACGCCGCCCTCCTCTACCTCCACGGGGGCGGCTACTGCGTCGGCTCGATCGTCAGCCACCGGGCCCTGGCCGCCCGCCTGGCCGCGGCGGTGGAGGTGCCGACGCTGATCGTGGACTACCGGATGGGGCCCGAGGACCCCTTCCCGGCCGCCGTCGAGGACGCGGTGGCGGCCGTCGACTGGCTGCTCGACCAGGGGCTGGCCCCCGGGCGCATCCTCGTGGCCGGCGACTCGGCGGGTGGCGGGCTCACCCTCGCCACCCTCGTCGCCCGGCGCGACGCCGG
This sequence comes from uncultured Iamiaceae bacterium, assembly GCA_964438115.1. Taxonomy (GTDB): domain Bacteria; phylum Actinomycetota; class Acidimicrobiia; order Acidimicrobiales; family DATDAH01; genus DATDAH01. Next base: position 672 of record CAYTJS010000125.1, on the reverse strand, counting down.
GCTCCCGCTGCCGGCGGCGGCGGGCTGCATCTCGCCCTGGACCGACCTGACCATGACCTCGGCGTCCATGGACGCCAACGTGGCCACCGACCCGATGCTCGACCGGGCGGCCCTGGCCATCTACGCCGACTGGTACCTGGGGGCCGACGGCGACCCCCGCCATCCGCACGCCTCGCCCCGCTTCGCCGACCTGTCGGGCCTACCGCCGGTGGTGATCCACGCCGCCGACGAGGAGGTCCTCCTCGACGACGCCCGCCTGGTGGCCGAGGCCATCGAGGCGGCCGGTGGCGTCGTCGAGTACCGGACCTGGCCGGGGGCCTTCCACGTGTTCCACGCCACGGCCGGCACCACGCCCGAGGGCACCGAGGCGGTCGCCGCCATGGGTGACTTCCTGCGCTCCCATCTGGCCTGAGCAGCGTCGGCGCCGGGCTCGGCGGGTCAGGGCGGCGTCAGGACGAGGGTGACGTTGTGGCCGCCGAAGGCGAAGGAGTTGGACAGCACCGGGCCCCGCTCGACCGTGCGGGGGGCGCCGGCGACCACGTCGAGGTCGATGGCGGGGTCGGGGTGCTCGAAGTTGGCGGTGGGCGGGACCACGCCGGTCTCGACGGTGCGCACCGCGGCCACCGCCTCGACGGCGCCGGCGGCGCCGACCAGGTGGCCGATGGCGCCCTT
>CAYTJS010000124.1:0-10136 GCA_964438115.1 uncultured Iamiaceae bacterium | reverse complement strand
CGGGCCCGCCGCCGGGGGGCGGCCCGCCGACACCTGGCCGCCGCCGAGGAGCTCTTCGAAGGCCTCCACGCGACCGTGTGGGCGGAACGGGCCCGGGCCGAGGCCGTGCTGGCCGGGGCCGGCGGGCCGGTCGGTGCCGGCGAGGACCTCACCCCGCGCGAGGCCGAGATCGCCCGTCGGGCGGCCGACGGCGCCAGCAACCAGGAGATCGGGGAGGCCCTGTTTCTCAGCCCCCGCACCGTGGAGACCCATCTGAGCGCCGTGTACCGCAAGCTGGGCGTGCGCAACCGGCGTCAGCTCGCCGCCCTGGCCGCATCGAGCCCCCACCGGCTGACGACACGGGGTTCCCCGGATTGACCCCGGCCCCCTGCTGCCGGAAGGTCGCCGGGACGTCGGAGGGTTCGGATGGGGGCACGGATGCACAGGGTCGTCGGGGTCGTCCTGGTCGGTATGGCGATGGCGGTGACGGCGGTGGCGGTCACGGTGGCCGCCTCGTCCCCGGCCGTCGCCGACGGCAACGAGGCACCGGTCGCCGCCGCCCGGGCGCTGTCCGCCGGCGGCTACCACACCTGCGCAGTCCTCGAGAACGGCCAGGTCCGGTGCTGGGGCTACAACGGGTCGGGCCAGCTCGGCCTCGGTGACACCGAGTCCCGCGGCGACGGGTCGGGGGAGTTGGGTGATGCCCTGCCGGTGGTGGACCTGGGCACCGGGCGGACGGCGACGGCGGTCGCCGCCGGCGGGTCCCACACCTGCGCCCTTCTCGACGGTGGGGAGGTGAAGTGCTGGGGCTCCAACGGGTACGGCCAGCTCGGGCTGGGGGACACGCTCGATCGGGGCTACGGCTCCGGCCCGATGGGCGATGCCCTGCCCGTGGTGGACCTCGGCACCGGGCGGACGGCCACGGCCATCTCCGCCGGCGATTCGCACACGTGTGCCCTGCTGGACAACGGGCAGGTGAAGTGCTGGGGCTACAACAGCGCCGGGCTCCTCGGCCTCGGCAACACCGCGGCCCGGGGGGATGCTCCGGGGGAGATGGGTGATGCCCTGCCGGCGGTGGACCTCGGCACCGGGCGGACGGCGACGGCGGTCACCGCCGGCTACGGCCACACCTGTGCCCTCCTCGACGACGGCACGGTCAAGTGCTGGGGCAGCGGGGTGGACGGTCGACTCGGCTCCGGCAACACCGTCGCCCGAGGTGACGGTCCGGGCGAGATGGGTGACGCCCTCCCCGTCGTGGCCCTGGGCACCGGGCGGTCGGCGACGGCGGTCAGCGCCGGCGGGGCGCACACCTGCGCGGTGTTGGACGACGGCGGCGTGAAGTGCTGGGGCGCCGGGGGCAGGGGCCGGCTCGGCACCGGCGGCTCGTCGAGTCGGGGCGACGGCGCCGGCGAGATGGGCGATGCGCTGGTGGCGGCCGACCTCGGGGCGGGTCGGACCGCAACGGGGGTCAGTGCCAGCGACGCGTCGACCTGCGTGTTGCTCGACGACGGTGCGGTGAAGTGCTGGGGCTACAACGGCTATGGCCAGCTCGGGCAGGGTGACGTCGTCGACCGGGGCGATGACTCGGGTGAGATGGGCGACGCCCTTCCCCCGGTGGACCTGGGTACCGGGCGGACGGCCGTGGCGGCGACGACCGGCGCCAACGACCACACCTGTGCCCTGCTGGACACGGGCCGGGTCAAGTGCTGGGGCGACGGGGCGTACGGTCAACTGGGCGCCGGTGACGCGACCTACCGGGGTGACGAGGCCGGCGAGATGGGCGACAGCCTCCCCGTGGCCGACCTCGGGGCCGGCCGCCTGGTCGGCCCGGGGGCGACCCGACGCCCCGACGCCCACCTCCGCAAGGGCACGGCCTCCTACGTCGGCCTGGACCTCTACAACACCAACGGTGCGAACCAGTCCCGGGCGGGGACGACGGGCGGCTCGACCGTCTCGTTCACCGTGCGCATCGAGAACGACGGCACGGTCACCGACCGGTTCCGGGTGACCGGCGCCGGAGGCACGACCCGCTTCACGGTCGCTTACCGGCGAGGTACCACGACCATCACCAACCAGGTGACCCGCGCCGGCTACGCCACGCCCGATCTGGCGCCGGGTGCCTCGATGACGGTCACCGTGCGGATCACCCCGACCGGCAGCGCCCGGCCCGGGAGCCGCATCAGCCGACTGCTGACCATCGGCAGCGTCGACGGGGCCGAGGTGGACGCCGTCAAGGCGACCGTCGAGCGGGTGTGACCGCCGGCGGTCAGGCTTCCCCGGGGGCCAGGTCGCGGTCGAGGCGGAGCGACGCCGAGTTCATGCAGTAGCGCTCGCCGGTGGGGCGGGGGCCGTCGGGGAAGACGTGGCCCAGGTGGGCGTCGCAGGTGGCGCAGCGCACCTCGGTGCGCACCATCCCGTGGCTGACGTCCTGCAGCAGCGTGACCACGTCGGGGCCGAGGGCCTCCCAGAACGACGGCCAGCCCGAGCCCGAGTCGTACTTGGTGGCCGACGAGAAGAGCGGGGTCTCGCAGACGATGCAGCGGTAGACGCCGTCGTCGTGCTCGTCCCAGTAGATGCCGGTGAAGGCGCGCTCGGTGCCGCCCTCCTGGGTGACGTGGAACTGCTCGGGGGTGAGGCGCGCCCGCAGCTCCTCGGTGGTGGGGACCTCGGTCATGGATTTTCCTCCGGAAAGGCTTGATCGAACAATCGTTCGGACTTACACTGCTGTCATTCCCACAGCGGCCGCTCCCGCCATCTTCTCAACCCCGGCAGCCCGTCGGTGGTTCCCGGATGGCTGTCACACCCCCTCCGTAGGTTGAGCACCACTCCGGTCCACCCCAGAAAGGAACCTCCCGTGGAACGAGACAAGGCCCTCGAGATGGCCCTCGCCCAGATCAGCAAGGCCCACGGCGAGGGGGCGGTGATGAAGATGAGCGAGCGGGGCGCCATGAAGGTGGAGTCCGTCTCCACCGGTGCCCTGGCCCTCGACATCGCCCTCGGCATCGGGGGCCTGCCCCGGGGCCGGGTGACCGAGATCTTCGGCCCCGAGTCGTCGGGCAAGACCACCCTGGCCATGCACGTGGTGGCCGAGGCCCAGCGCAACGGTGGCATCTGCGCCTTCATCGACGCCGAGCACGCCATGGACCCGATCTACGCCAAGGCCATCGGCGTCGACGTCGACGAGCTGCTGATCTCCCAGCCCGACACCGGCGAGCAGGCCCTCGAGATCGCCGACATGCTCGTGCGCTCCGGGGCCATCGACGTGGTGGTCATCGACTCGGTGGCGGCGCTGACGCCCCGGGCCGAGATCGAGGGCGAGATGGGCGACAGCCACGTGGGCCTGCAGGCCCGCCTGATGTCGCAGGCCCTGCGCAAGCTGACCGCCAACCTCAACAAGACCAAGACCATCTGCATCTTCATCAACCAGCTGCGGGAGAAGATCGGGGTGATGTTCGGCTCGCCCGAGACCACCCCGGGCGGTCGGGCCCTCAAGTTCTACAGCTCGGTCCGCCTCGACATCCGCCGCATCGAGTCCATCAAGGACGGCGTCGAGGTGGTGGGCAACCGCACCCGGGTCAAGGTGGTGAAGAACAAGGTGGCCCCGCCCTTCCGCCAGGCCGAGTTCGACATCATGTACTCCAAGGGCATCAGCCGGGAGGGCTCGCTGCTCGACATCGGCGTGGACCTCGGGTTCATCAAGAAGTCGGGCGCCTGGTACACCTACGAGGGCGAGCAGCTCGGCCAGGGTCGCGAGAACGCCAAGGAGTTCCTCACGGCCAACCCCGAGATCATGGTCGAGGTCTCCGAGCGGGTTCGTCAGGCCGTGGGCCTGGGCGACACCTTCGACGAGCCCGACGACGTCGACCGCACCGACGAGGACGCCGAGGACGAGGTCCTCACCCTCGACGACTGAGCGTCGATCCCCTCTGGTCGCGACCCGCCGGGAGCGAACCACGCCACGGCCGCTGTCCCGTCCCCCCGGGCAGCGGCCGTGCCGCGTCGACCACGCCGTAGCCTGAGCCGTCGTGGGTCAGCGGTACGTGGTGCGCACCTTCGGGTGCCAGATGAACGAGCACGACTCCGAGCGCATCGCCGGGCTGCTCGAGGGCGAGGGGATGACCCCGGCCGACTCGGTGGAGGACGCCGACGTCGTCGTGCTCAACACCTGCTGCATCCGCGAGAACGCCGACAACAAGCTCTACGGCACCCTCGGGCACCTCAAGTCCGTGAAGGACCGCCGTCCCGACCTGCAGATCGCCGTGGCCGGCTGCCTGGCCCAGAAGGACCGCGACCTCGTGCGCGAGAAGGCGCCTCACGTCGACGTGGTCTTCGGCACCCACAACGTGGGCCGGGCCGCCGAGTTGCTGACCGAGGCCCGGGAGCACGGCCCGATCACCGAGATCCTCGAGGCCGCCGCCGCCGAGGACGCCGACAGCTTCCCGTCGGCCCTGCCCGTGCGCCGCGACAGCGACCACGCCGCCTGGGTGACGATCCAGATCGGCTGTGACAACACCTGCGCCTTCTGCATCGTGCCCGCCGTGCGGGGGCCCGAGATCAGCCGTCCCTTCGACGACATCGTGGCCGAGGTGGCCGGCCTGGCCGCCGACGGGGTCACCGAGGTGACCCTCCTCGGCCAGAACGTCAACAGCTACGGCCGGGACCTGACCCGTCGCCGTCCCCTCTTCGCCGACCTGCTGACGGCGGTGGGCACCGTCGACGGCATCCGCCGGGTCCGCTACACCAGCCCCCACCCCAAGGACCTCCGTCCCGAGACCATCGCGGCGATGGCCGAGGTCCCCACCGTGTGCGAGCACCTGCACCTACCGCTCCAGTCGGGGTCGGACAGGGTGCTGGCCGCCATGCACCGGGGCTACACGGCGCAGCGCTACCTCCAGAAGTTGGCGGCGGCCCGCGACGCCGTGGCCGACCTCGCCGTCACCACCGACATCATCGTCGGCTTCCCCGGCGAGACCGACGACGACTTCGAGGCCACCCTCGAGGTGGCCGCCGCCGCCGGCTACGACAGCGCCTACACCTTCATCTACTCGCCCCGCCCCGGCACCGAGGCGGCCGAGCGCACCGACGAGTTCGTCGACCCCGAGGTGGTGGCCGAGCGCTTCGAGCGCCTGCGGGTCGTCATCGAGCGGTCGGGCGGCGCCCGTCACGCCGCCCGGGTGGGTCGCACCGAGGAGGTCGTGGTCGAGGGCCCCACCAAGCGGGACCCCGACAAGCTCACCGGCCGCACCCGCCAGAACAAGCTGGTCCACTTCCCGAGCGACGAGCCCCTGCGCCCCGGCACCTACGCCGAGGTGGCCGTCACCGGCGCCGGCGCCCACAGCCTGCGCGGCGAGCTGGTGGCGGTGACCGCCGCCCCCCGGCACCGCACCCGCATCCCGGTGGTCGCCGGCTGAGCCCGACCGCCCCCGCCCCGACCCGTCGGCACCTGGCGCTGGTCGGGACCACGGCCTCGGGCAAGTCGGCGCTGGCCCACCAGGTGGCCCTCGCCTCCGGCGACATCGAGCTCTGCTCGATCGACTCGATGCAGGTCTACCGGGGCATGGACGTGGGCACGGCCAAGCCCACCCCGGCCGAGCAGGCCGAGGTCCCGTACCACCTGCTCGACCTGGTCGAACCGGCGGTGGACTTCACCCTGGCCGACTTCCAGACCGCGGTGGCCGACGCGCTGGCGGCCATCGAGGCCCGGGGTCACCGGGCCCTCCTGGTGGGGGGCACGGCGCTGTACCTGCGGGCCGTCGTCGACCGCCTCGACCTGCCCGGCCAGTACGACGAGGTACGGCGCGAGCTGGAGGCCGAGCCCGACACCGTGGCCCTCCATGCCCGGCTGGCCGCCCTCGACCCCGAGGCCGCCGCCCGCATGGAGCCCACCAACCGCCGGCGTGTGGTGCGGGCCCTGGAGGTCACCCTGGGCAGCGGCCGGCCCTTCTCCTCGTTCGGCCCCGGCCTCGACCGCCACCCGCCGACGCCGTTCGACCTGGTGGGCATCTGGTTGCCCCGCGACGTGGTGGCGGCCCGCATCGCCGACCGCTACGAGCAGCAGTTGGCCGCCGGCTTCGTCGACGAGGTCCGCGCCCTGCTGGACCGCCCCGGCGGCCTCGGCCGCACCGCCCGCCAGGCCCTCGGCTATCGCCAGCTGCTGGACCACGTCGAGGGCGACCGCCCCCTGGCCGACGCCGTGGCCGAGGCCGTGGGCCGCACCACCCGCTTCGCCCGCCGCCAGCGGGCCTGGTTCCGGCGTGACCCCCGCATCCGGTGGCTGACCCACGCGGAGAATCCCGGGGCGCTGGCACCGACCCTCCTGCGAGACTGGAGCCGACGATGACCCTCTCCCTCACCAAGCACCACGGCCTCGGCAACGACTTCCTCGTGCTGATCGACCTCGACGGGGCCGTCGCCGTCGACGGCGACCTGGCCCGGGCCGCCTGTGACCGGACGACCGGTGTCGGCGCCGACGGCTTCATCCGCGCCCGCCGCACCGATGGTGCCGACGTGCGCATGGAGCTCTGGAACGCCGACGGCAGCCCCGCCGAGCTGTCGGGCAACGGCCTGCGCTGCCTGGGTCAGGCGCTGGTGCTGACCGGCACGGTCGACGCCGACGTCCTCACCGTCGAGACGGCCAAGGGCCACCACGAGCTCGCCGTCGCGCCCACCGACGATCCCGCCGTCCACGACGTCGTGGCCGAGATGGGTGCGGTCACCGTGGAAGGTCCCGCCGTCGACTGGCTGCTGCCGGGGGTGACCGACGCCGCCTTCGCCCGCATCGAGAACCCCCACCTCGTGCTCCACGTCCCCGAGCCGATCCACGGCCCCGACCTCGACGCCGTGGGCCTCGAGGCCAACGACAGCGTCCCCGGGGGCGTGAACGTCGAGGTCATCCGGGCGGCCGGGGGCGAGCTGGTCCTCGAGGTGTTCGAGCGGGGAGCGGGGCGCACCCAGGCCTGCGGGACCGGGGCCTGCGCCGCGGCCACCGTGGCCCACGGGTGGGGCCTGGTGGGCGAGCAGGTGGCGGTCCACATGCCGGGGGGCACCGCCCGCATCGGTGTCGGTGACACCGTCACCCTGGGCAGCCCCGTCGTCGCCGTCGCCCGGGTGGCGTGGCCGTGGCGCTGATCGACCGGTCCTTCCGGGAGAAGATCGTCCTGGTCGGCATGACCCTGCCCCCGGCGTCGGCGGAGGACACCGAGGCGTCCCTCGACGAGCTGGAGCTGCTCGTGGACACCGCCGGGGCCGACACCGCGGCCCGGGTCGTCCAGTCGCGCCAGGCTCCTGACCCGACGTACTACATCGGCAAGGGCAAGGCCGAGGAGCTGCGCGAGGTCGCCCTCGAGACCGACTGCGACACCGTCGTGTTCGACGACGAGCTCACCCCGGCCCAGCAGTTCAACCTCGAGAAGCTGCTGGGGCGGACCGCCATCGACCGCACGGCCGTGATCCTCGACATCTTCGCCCAGAACGCCTCCAGCCTCGAGGGCAAGGCCCAGGTCCAGCTGGCCCAGTACCGCTACCGTCTGCCCCGGCTGCGGGGCGCCGGCGCCCGTCTCTCCCAGCAGATCGGCGGCATCGGCGTGCGGGGCGGTCCCGGCGAGACCCAGTACGAGATCGACCGGCGGCGCATCCAGCGCAGCATCACCCACCTCGAGCGTCAGCTGCGCGAGATCCGTCGTCAGCGCGAGACCAAGCACAAGGCCCGGCACCGCTCCGGGATCCCCCAGGTCGCCCTGGTCGGCTACACCAACGCCGGCAAGTCCACGCTGCTCAACCGGCTGACCGACGCCGGGGTGCTGGCCGAGGACCGCCTCTTCGCCACCCTCGACCCCACGACCCGGCGCCTCGAGCTGCCCGGCGGCAACCCCGTGCTGCTCACCGACACCGTCGGCTTCGTGCGCAAGCTGCCCCACCAGCTCGTCGAGGCCTTCAAGGCCACCCTCGAGCTGGTCGCCGAGGCCGACCTGGTGGTGCACCTGGTCGACGCCACCGCGGCCGACCCCCAGGGCCAGATCGACGCCGTGCGCGAGGTGCTGGGGGAGATCGGCGCCGCCGAGCGGCCCGAGCTGCTCGTGTTCAACAAGGCCGACCTGGCCCCCGACGCGGCCGACCTGGCGGCCCGCCATCCGGGCACCGTCGCCGTGTCGGCCCGCACCGGGGCCGGGATCGACGACTTCCTGACCGCCGTGGCCGACCGCTTGCGGGCGGGATCGACGACCATCGAGCTGCTGGTGCCCTTCGAGCGGGGCGACGTCCTCGCCGCCGTCCACCGACTGGGCGAGGTGCTGGCCGAGCAGCCCGGCGAGGGGGGCATCGCCATCACCGCCCGCCTGGGCGACGAGGGCCGGTCGCGGCTGGCCGAGTTCCTCGTGGGCCAGACTGACGCCGGTGACGACGAGTCCGACTGAGGGTGACGGCTTCCGGCCGCCGCCCTACCCCTACGACCGCCTCGAGGAGTTCCGGCCGCTGGCCGACGCCCACCCCGGCGGCTGTGTGGACCTGTCCATCGGCACCCCCACCGACCCGCCGCCGGCCGTGGTGGTCGAGGCCCTGGCCGCCTCCGGTGCCGAGCGGGGCTATCCGCCGTCGATCGGCACGGTGGCCTACCGGGAGGCCGCCACCGGCTGGTTGGCCCGGCGCCTCGGGGTCGAGGTCGATCCCGGCCAGGTGGCCGCCTGCGTGGGGACCAAGGAGTTCGTCGCCGGCGCCCCCGCCCTGCTGCGCCTGCGCACGCCGGGGCGCGACACCGTCCTGCACCCACAGGTCGCCTACCCCAGCTACGCCATGGGGGCGACCCTGGCCGGCTGCCGGGCGGTGGCCGTGCCGCCCCGGCCCGACGGCACCCTCGACCTCGACGCCGTGGACCCCGACGACGCCGCTCGGGCCCTGTGCCTCTGGGTCAACTCGCCCGGCAACCCGGCCGGCACCCTCGACGACCTCGGGGCGGCGGCCGCCTGGGGCCGGGAGCGGGGCGTCCCGGTCCTCTCCGACGAGTGCTACGTCGAGTTCACCTGGGAGGGTCCGCCCCGCACGATCCTCGAGCACGGCACCGAGGGCGTCCTCGCCGTGCACTCCCTGTCGAAGCGCTCCAACCTGGCCGGTGTCCGGGCCGGCTTCTACGCCGGCGACCCCGACCTGGTGCACTACCTCCGCGAGGTGCGCAAGCACGCCGGCCTGATGGTGCCGGGGCCGGTGCAGGCGGCGGCGGTGGCGGCCTGGGGCGACGACGCCCACGTCGACGAGCAACGGGCGCGGTACCGCCGTCGGCTGGAGGCGATGGCCGGGATCCTCGAGCGGGCGGGGATCGCCGCTCCGCTCCCGGCGGGCGCCTTCTACCTCTGGGTGCCCGCCCCCGACGGCGACGCCTGGGCCCTGACCCGGCGCCTGGCCGCCGAGGGAGGCGCGTTGGTGGCCCCCGGCGAGTTCTACGGTGGTGACGACCACGTGCGCGTGGCCGTGGTCCAGTCCGACGAGCGTCTGGCGCTGGTCGGTGAGCGGATGGAGGGGAGCGCCCCATGACCGACGTCTTCGGCAGCGTGCCTGGCACCGAGCCGGTGATCGCCAACCCGGTGGAGGAGCCCGAGAAGGGACCGTCGGCCATCGGCTTCGTGATCGGCGCCGTCCTCATCGTGGTGGGCGTCGTTGGGTCCATCCTCTGGGGAGTCAACGCCTTCGTCCGCTACGACCGCGCCATCGACGACATGGAGCGGGTCGTCGTCGGGTCGGTCGAGACCGTGGACCTCGACGAGGGCGAGTACGTCGTCTACGCCGAGCGGGGCGGCGGCCTGCCCCAGTCCACGGCGATCGGCGAGTTCCGCATCCGCGAGGCCGGGGAGGGTGGCAGTCGCATCGACGTCCTGCCCTACGAGTCCGAGTTCACCTACGACACCGGGTCGCGGTCCGGCCGGGCGCAGTACACCTTCTCGATCGAGGACGACGGCGACTACGACGTCCTGGCCGAGGACATCAACTCCGCCACCCGGGTCGCCATCGGCGAGTCGCTCTCGCCCATCGTGGTCAAGGGTCTGGTCGGCGCCTTCACGATCGGCACCCTCGGCGTCGTCCTCGGGGTGATCTTCCTCGTGGTGACCGGCGTCCGCCGTCGGAAGTTCCGCCGCCGGAACTGGCACAGCGGCTGGACCGGCCCCGGGGGC
>CAYTJS010000123.1:0-10209 GCA_964438115.1 uncultured Iamiaceae bacterium | reverse complement strand
ACCACGGTGGCCGGGAGCACCCCCTCGTGTGGACCCGCTCGGTGGGCCGGGGGCGGGTCGTCACCGATCTCCTGGGCCACGGGCCGGCCTCGCTCGAGCACCCGGCCCACCGCCGGCTGCTCACGCAGGCCGTCGCCTGGGCCCGCCGGGACCACGCCGATGCGACGGTGGGGTCGTGATCGACCTGCACGCCCACGTGGTGCTCGAGTCGGTCCTCGGGGCGGCAGGGCCCCACGGCCCCGAGCTGGACGACGGTGACCCTTCGACGGGGCGGCCGCCGTGTTTCCGGGTCGGGGACTACACGCTGGTGGGCGTCCGCTACCGGGACAGCCCGTTCATGGACCTCGACCTGCGCCTGGCCGCCATGGACCGGGCCGGGATCGACCGCCAGGTGCTGTCCCCCAACCCGCTGACGATGTTCACCCGGACCGAGGCGACGTGGGCCGACGCCTTCTGCCGGCGCCACAACGACGAGCTGGCCGCCCTGGTGGCCCGGGCCCCCGACCGCCTGCTCGGCTTCGCCCAGCTCCCGGCCCAGGACCCTGCCCTCGCCGCCGCCGAGCTGCACCGGGCGGTGACCGAGCTGGGTCTGGTGGCGCCCTACCTGGCCACCGACCCGGGCCGTCCCCTGGACGATCCCGCCCTCGACGAGCTGTGGGCGGCCTGCGTGGCCCTCGACGTCCCCGTGTTCCTCCACCCCGTGCCCGACGGCGTCGACGGCCCCCGCCGGGACGAGCGCCTGGCCCGCTTCGACGGGGACCTGTGGCTGGGCTTCCTCTACGAGGAGACCCTGGCCGTGGCCGCCCTGGTGCTGGGCGGGGTGCTCGACCGGTTCCCGACCCTGGACGTGTGCGTCAGCCACGGCGGTGGGGCCACGGCCTGGCTGGCCGAGCGCATCGAGCACGCCGCCCGCACCCGGCCCTGGGCCCCCGAGCACCTGGCGGGACCCGGCGCCGTGGCCGAGCGGCTGCGGCGGCTGTGGTGGGACGCCCACGTCGGGGGGCCCGGGGCGCTGGCGGCGCTCCTCGCCGCCTTCGGCTCCGAGCGGGTGGTGGCGGGGACCAACCTCGCCGGCTGGGACCAGACGGCCGACCCCGCCCACGGCGACGCCGGGCTGGCCGCCACCTTCGACGCCAACGCCCGCCGGTTGCTGCGCCTCGACCGCTGACACGCGGCGGCCGCTACTCGTCGACGGCGTACTGGACGGCGGCGCGCTCAGCGAGGATGGGGGCGATGCGCTCGGCGATGAGGGCCTGGTGGGCCGGGTGGTCCCGGTAGACCAGGTAGCCCGCCTCGTCGTCGAAGTCGGCGACCACGGCGTAGTGCAGGTTGCCGTCGTTGATCCCGGCGTCGGGGCCGATGCGGTAGGCGCGGATCGTGTCGATGGCCGCGGGCAGGGCGGCGAGGCCGTCGGCCACCGCCGCCACCTGCTCGTCGGTGGCGTCGTCGCGCCACCGGAGGAGGACGACGTGTCGGAGCACGCCGGTACGGTAGCGCCGACCTGGTGAACGGTGTTCACCGCCGGGGGCGAGCGGAGGCAGCGACATGGACCTGGGCATCGACGGGCGACGGGCGGCCGTGGCCGGGGCGTCCTCCGGGCTCGGGCTGGCGGCGGCCCAGGCCCTCGCCGCCGCCGGGGTCCACGTCGCCATCTGCGGCCGGGACGGCGACCGTCTGGCCGCCGCGGCGGCGGCGCTCGGATCGACGGCGGGGCGGGTCGCGACCCTGGTCGCCGACGTGGGCACTCCCGAGGGCGCCGGCGCCTTCGTCGACGGTGCCGCCGAGGCCCTCGGTGGCCCGGTCGACATCCTCGTCCCCAACGCCGGCGGCCCGCCGCCCGGCACCTTCGCCACCACGTCCATCGACGCCTACCGGGCCGCCCTCGAGCTCAACCTGCTGTCCACCGTCGCCCTGTGCCAGCGGGCGGTGCCGGCCATGCAGCAGGCGGGGTGGGGCCGGGTGGTGGCCATCACCTCGATCGGGGCCCGCCAGCCCATCGGCACCCTGATGGCCTCCACCGCGGCCCGCACCGGGGTGACCGGCTTCCTCAAGGTGCTGGCCACCGAGGTGGCCGCTGACGGCGTGACGGTCAACTCGGTGCAGCCGGGCGTGCACGCCACCGACCGCCTGCTGGCGTTGCCGGAGGACGCTCTCGCCGCCCTGCGGGCCGACGTGCCCAGTGGCCGCCTGGGCGACCCCGACGACTTCGGCCGGGTGGTGGCCTTCCTGTGCAGCGAGTCCGCCGGCTTCCTCACCGGGGCGGCCATCCCCGTCGACGGCGGGGCGGCACGCGGCCTGCAGTGATCCCGCGCCGGGCGGTCGGCCCCGGCGTCGACAGGTGACAGACTCCGACCGTGGGGACACGGCGGCCGACGACCGGACTCCGGGACCGCCAGGAGTGGACGTTCTTCACCAGCCTGCACCGGGCCGACCGGGGTCTGGCGGTGGCGTGGTGGGCCCTGCTCGCCGTGCGGGGGGCGCTCCCGGCCCTCCTGGCCGTGGCCATGGGTGTCCTGACCGCCGCCGTCGAGGGCGGCCGGTCGCTGGCCGCCCCGCTCACGGCCTTCGGGGTGGTCTTCGTCGCCTTCCAGGTGCTGTTCCCGATCCACCGCTCGGTCAGTAGCGACCTGGGTGACCGGCTGGCGGCCTGGCTCTTCGACGAGCTGACGGCGGCCTGCCTCGAGCCGCCCGGCATCGGCCACCTCGAGGACCCCGAGCTGGCCGCCGACCTGCAGGTGGCCCGGGACTTCGACGCCGGGGTGTCGGGCCCGCCCCTGCGCCTCTCGCTCGACTTCATCGCCGACGGGCTGGTGCTCTTCGTCGGCGGCCTGGCCGCGGCGGCGGTGCTGTTCGGCTTCGCCTGGTGGGCACCGCTGCTCGTCGCCGGCGGCTGGCTGAGCACCCACTGGCTCCTGCGGGAGAGCGGGGTCTGGAAGGACCGCAACACCGACGAGGTGCGGGCCGCCCAGCGCGATGCCGAGTACGCCTACCGCCTGGCCGTCGACCCACCGGGGGCCAAGGAGCTGCGCCTGTTCGGGCTGGGCGACTGGGTGCTCGACCGGTTCGTCGACCGGCGCCGCACCCTGCACCGGCTGCAGTACGAGGCCACCCGCCTGCGCGAGAAGTCGGTGGCCTCCAGCGTGGTCGTGGTCCTGGCCGCCAACCTCGTCGTGTTCTGGCAGCTGGGCGAGGCCGCCATCGCCGGCACCATCGCCCTCGGCGCCCTGGTGGCCTATGTGCAGGCGGCGGTGAGCGCGTCGAGTATCGCCTTCGGTGGCCTCAACTGGGCGCTGGACGGGGCCGCCGCCCCCGTCGCCGCCGTGCTCCGTCTGCGGGAGGCCATGGCCCCCCGGGGGGCGCTGGCGACCGGCACCGCCGACGCCGCCGGCCGCCCGGCGGTCGGCATCACCCTGCGGGACCTGGCCTTCGCCTACCCCGGCACCGACGAGCTGGTCCTCGACGGGGTGGACCTCGAGATCCCCGCTGGGACCTCGTTGGCCATCGTCGGCCAGAACGGGGCGGGCAAGACCACCCTGGCCAAGCTGCTGTGCCGCCTCTACGACCCGACCCGGGGGTCGATCGAGGTCGACGGCACGCCGTTGCCCGACCTCGACCTGGCGTCGTGGCGCCGACGGGTGACCGCCGTCTTCCAGGACTACCTGCGCCTGGAGTGGACCCTGCGGGAGAACGTGTCCCCGACGGGTGCGTCCGACGACGAGGTGCGGGCCGCCCTGGAGGCGGCGGGGGCGGCCGACCTGGCCGACCTCGACACCCCGCTGGCCAAGGGCTACCGGGGCGGCACCGACCTGTCGGGGGGCCAGTGGCAGCGGGTGGCCCTGGCCCGGGCCCTGTGCGCCGTGCGCCAGGGGGCGGGCCTGGTCCTGCTCGACGAGCCCACCGCCCAGCTCGACGTGCGGGGCGAGGCCGAGATCTTCGAGCGCATCCTGGCCGAGACCCGGGACGTGACCACGATCCTGGTCTCGCACCGGTTCTCGACGGTCCGCCACGCCGACCGCATCTGCGTGGTCGAGCACGGCCGGGTCGTCGAGCTGGGCACCCACGACGAGCTCATCGCCCTCGGTGGCCGCTACCGCACCATGTTCGACCTCCAGGCCCGACGCTTCGCCGCCGGCGAACCCGAGCCCGGCGAGGAGGAGCTGGTCTTCGATGCGCTGTGACCCGGCACGCTCCTCGACCGACGGCGCGCCCGCCAGGGCGCCCGGCGGTGATGGGGAGGCGAGCGCCGCGAGCCCGGGGGCGCAGCCCCCGAGGCAACACGGCGGAGCTGGTCTTCGATGCGTTGTGACCCGGCACGCTCCTCGACCGACGGCCTCTCTCCGTCCGATGAAGAGCGCGGGGTGAGCGATGCGGCCTGAGGCGACCGGGCCCGTGGTGGGCGTCGAGGACCTGCCGCCGCCGCTGGCGTCGATGTGGCGCCTCTGCAAGCTCGGCTACCAGCACGAGCCGGCCCTCATGGCGGTGGCCCTCGGGCTGTCGCTGCTGGCCGCCGCCCCCGAGGCGCTGCTGGCGGTGGGCTTCGCCGTGCTGGCCGACGCCCTCCTCGACGGCGACGACACCGTGGTGCGGGTCACGATCCTGCTGCTCGGCGCCGCCGGGGTGGCCACGTGGTTCCTCATCACGGTGTCGACCCGGGTGCAGCGCCGGTTCCGGGACCGGGTGACCATCGCCCTCGAGTCCCACGTCGCCCGCCTGCAGGCGTCGGTGGTCACCATCGCCCACCAGGAGCGGCCCGAGCTGCTCGACCGGCTGTCGGTGCTGCGCAACCAGATCTTCGTCCTCGACCACATGTACATGTCGGTGTTCACCACTGCGGGCTGGGTGCTGCGCCTGGTCATCACCCTGGTGCTGCTGGCGGCGGTCAGCCCGGTGCTGCTCCTGCTCGCCCTCTTCGCCGTGCCCACGGTGATGACCTCGTCGTGGCGACCGGCCGTCGAGCGGAGGGCCGAGGAGGCCGGTGCCCCGGCCCGACGTCTGGCCGACCACCTCTTCACGGTGGGGACGACGGCGGCGCCGGCCAAGGAGGTGCGGGTGGCCGGCCTGGAGGACCGGGTGGCCACCGAGCGCCGGTCGTCGTGGGAGGAGTGGTACGGGCCGGTGGCCGCCACCCGGCGGGACACGGCGGTGTGGCAGAGCCTGGGGTGGGCGGTCTTCGGCCTGGCCTTCGTGGGGGCGGTCGTCTACACCTCGGCGGGGATCGACGCCCCGGTGGGCGACGTGCTGCTGGTGCTGGCGGCGGGTTCCCGGCTGTCGGCCTACATCGGGGCCACGGTCGGCGAGATCGGGTTCCTGCGCGGCATCTGGATGGATGGCTCCCAGCGCCTGGCCTGGCTGGAGGACTACGCCGCCGCCCAGGTCCCCGAGGTCACCGAGGAGGTGCCCGGCGAGCTGACCGAGGGCATCCGCTTCGAGGCCGTGAGCTTCACGTACCCGGGCGGGTCCCGGGCGGTGCTGCACGACGTGGACCTGCTGCTGCCCGCCGGGGCGGTGGTCGCCGTCGTGGGCGAGAATGGGGCGGGCAAGACCACGCTGGTCAAGTTGCTGTCCCGGTTCTACGAGCCGTCGGCCGGACGGATCCTCGTCGACGGGCGCCCGCTGGCCGCCATGGACCCCGAGGCGTGGCGCCGCCGGCTGGCCGGCGCCTACCAGGACTTCTTCCGCTTCGAGTTCCTGGCCCGCCGGTCGGTGGGGGTGGGCGACGTGCCCCACCTCGACGACGAGCCGGCGGTGGTCGACGCGGTGGACCGGGCCGGGGCGACCGACGTGGTCGCCGGCCTGGGCGCGGGCCTCGACACCCAGCTGGGGCCGACGTGGCCGGGCGGGGTCGACGTGTCCTTCGGGCAGTGGCAGAAGCTGGCCCTGGCCCGGGGGTTCATGCGGGACGAGCCGCTGGTGCTGGTGCTCGACGAGCCCACCGCCGCCCTCGACGCCGAGACCGAGCACGCCCTCTTCGAGCGCTACGCCCAGGGCGCCCACGACGGCGCCCGGGGCCGGATCACCATCCTGGTGTCGCACCGGTTCAGCACGGTGCGCATGGCCGACCTGATCGTGGTCCTCGACGGCGAGGCGGTGGCCGAGGTCGGCACCCACGACGAGCTGCTGGCTCGTGGCGGCCACTACGCCGACCTCTACGCCATCCAGGCCGCCGCCTACCGCTGACCCCGGGGCCTCCACCCCTCCCCTTCCCGAAATTGCGTCGATCTGTTGCGGCAGACGCAACGGATCGACGCCAGATCGTCGGCGACGATGCAAGCACGAGGTGCTAGCATCAAATGATGGCATCGGTCCGCACCACCTTCACCATGGACGAGGCGCTGGCGGCGCGGGCCCGGGCCCTCGGGGTCAACGTCTCGGCGGCGGCCCGTGACGGTGTGGCCACGGCGGTACGTGACGCCCTGGCGGCGGCGGACCGCGAGGCGTATCGCCGGCGCCCCGAAGCCGAGGACGCCGGCTGGGAGGACGCCGAGGCGTGGGGTGAGGCATGAGGCGGGGTGGGGTCTGGCTGGCCGAGGTCGGGGCCAAGGTCCGTCCGGTGGTCGTCCTGACCCGCACCGAGGTGCTGGAGGTCCGGTCGATGGTGACCGTCGCCGAGGTGACCACCCAGGTGCGGGGCCTGGCCGCCGAGGTGCCGATCCCGGTCGAGGTCGGTCTGGATCAACTGTCGGTCGTGAACGGCGACGGCATCCACACGATCGGCCAGCGGCGACTCACCCGTCATGTCGGTGATCTCGACGGCGCCACCATGCGCGAGGTGTGCGCCGCCGTCGCCTACGCCCTGGGCTGCTGACCCCCACCCCCTCCCCCTCCCGAAATTGCGTCGATCTGTTGCGGCAGGCGCAACGAATCGACGCCAGATCGCCGGCTGGGGAGGGTCAGAGGCGGTAGACCCGGCGGGCGGTGTCGCCGAAGAGGGCGTCTTGCTCGGCGTCGTCGTAGTGGTCGGCGATGCGCCCGAAGGCCTGCCAGACCACCTGGTAGTCGACGCACATCTTGTCGACGGGGAAGTTCGACTCGAACAGGCAGCGGTCGGGCCCGAAGGTGTCGATGGCGTGGCGGTACCAGCGCTCCTGGACGGCGAGGAACCCGTCGACGTCGGGCCGGTCGCTGAAGTCGGCGGGCCAGAAGCCGTTGTCGGGCATGGCCAGCCCGCCCAGCTTGGCCACCACGTTGGGGCAGGAGGCCAGCTCGACGAGCTGGGGCTTCCAGGCCTCGAAGAGCTCGTCGTGGCGGCCGGCGTAGGGGCCGACGCCGATGGGGGTGGAGAAGTGGTCGAGGACCAGGGTGGTGCCGGGCACGGCCCGGGCCAGGGCGGTGAAGTCCTTGAGCTGGGTGTGGTACTGCCAGCTGTCGTAGGTGAGGCCCCGCTCGCCGAGGCGGGCCACGCCCCGCTGGAAGTCGGGGTCGTGGGCCTTGCCGGGGGCGGCCGGTCCCGGGATGGTGAGGGGGACGTCGGGTGGCGCGCTGGACAGGGCGTCACGGATGCCCCGGAAGAGGCCGGCGCCCGCTGCCTCGTGGGCGTCGAGCACTTCGTCGAGCTGGTCGACGGGCAGGCTGAGGTCGGCGTGGCCGACGATGCCGGTGATGGTGGGGCCGTCGGCCGCCGCGCTCTGGGCCGCCAGGCCGGCGACCCACTCGGTCTCGCCCACCGGCTGCAGGTGCTCGGGGCCGTCGGTGCGGTAGCCGGCGGTGACCTCCATGAACACGGTCTCGACCACCTCGGGCACGGTGGCGGCGTCGGCGTGGAGGTCCTCGACCAGGTACTGGCCGACGAGGCCGCCCATGAAGTCGGGCCCCCACAGGTGGTGGTGGGCATCGACGATGCGCCGCCCCTCGAGGCTCATGCCGCCTTCCCCGACTCGAGCACCGCCTTCATCCGCTCGAGGGTGGTGGTCATGCCCTCGCGGTTGGTCTTGCCCCGGGCCCAGCCCGCCAGCGCCCAGTAGATCTTGATGGGCAGCGCCGGGGTGAGTCGGAAGTACTCGGTGACGTCGGTGCCGCCGCCGGCGGCGGGGGCGAGGCGGTAGCCCCAGGTGTTGATGGCCTTGTCGCCGGTCCCGACGAAGAACTCGAAGTGCTCGTTGGGCACGACCTTGGTGACGGTGCACTGGGCCCAGTAGGTCGGGCCCCGGCCGTTGCGCTTGACGTGGCCCCGGAACGTGGCGCCCTCGGCTGGGCCGGTGGCGCCGTCGAGCCATTCGGCCTCGAAGGTCTCGGGGCTGAACTCGCCGATGCGGGTGACGTCGGAGACGAGCGCCCACACCTCCTCGATGGGGGCGTCGATGTGCACGGTGACCTCGTCCTGCATGACCGGACCCTACGCCAGGCGTCCGAAGCGGTTCCGCGGAGCCGCCCCGGACGGCCGCTACCGGTTCCGGTGCGGCAGGACGATGGCGTCGGGGGCGAGGGCCGCCAGGTGGGGCAGGCCGGTGACGAGGGTGGCGCCGAGGTCCTGGGCCATGGCCACGGCGAGCAGGTCACCGACCATCTCGTCGGGGTGGTCGAGGGCGAGGGTGGCCACCGTCGTCGCCACCCGGAAGGTCGGGAGCCAGAGGTGGACCCGCAACCCCAGCACGGCCAGGTCGCCCAACACGTCGGCGGGTCGTCCGGCGTGGAACGAGCGGAGGACGGCCACCACGTCGCCGAGGACGCCGTCGGGTGCGAGTACCGACGTGGCCTCGGGGGCCTCCAGGGGCAGGGCGCCGACCGAGGCGAGCAGGGCGCTGGCGTCGGCGACGACCTCCGGGGTCGCCGTGCTCACGGGAACCGGCGGTTCCGGCGCCGGATCTCGTCGAACTCCTCCATGGTCATCGGGGTCCGGGTCGCCTGCATCTCGGCGGTCAGGGCCCGGAGTTGGTCGGGCAGCAGGGGGATCGCTGCGTCGCGGGCGATCAGGCGACGCAGGTAGGCCTGCACCGACAGACCCTCGGCCTTGGCCCGCACGCCGATGGCCGCCAACTGGTCGTCGGGGATGTCCTTGACGGTGACGTTGGCCATGCGGCCACGGTAGTCACCGCTGGAACCATTCTGGTTGCGATGGTCGAGCACGGACGCGCTCCTCCGATCGGGGCTGATCGGGGGAAGCGATCGACCGCCGGAGCGGCGGTGCCGAACCTAGTGAGGGCGGGTGACAGCCGGGCCCGTGGAACCGCTCAACCGGGGTAGCAGGCGCAATCGCCGCCGCAGGGCCCCGCGGGGGCGGCAGCCGGCGCCGGCCCCGAACCGCCCGAGCTCACGGCGGCGAACACGCTGAGCAGTCGGGTGGTGTCGGCGTGACCCGAAGGACACGGCGTCGGCTCGTCGGCCTCGGCCATCGGCCGCCGCCGCTCGAAGCCCTCGCCACAGGTCCGGCACCGGTACTCGTAGGTCGGCATCGCCCCGAAGCTACTGGTCGGGTGCGGGCCGAGCGGGGTCGAACCAGTGGAGACCTGGGAACCGGGCGACGCCGGCGTCCGCGGTGGCCAGCCGTGCCCCGGTCGTCGTGGCCAGCGCCGCCAGCCACGCGTCGGGGACGAGGTTGCCTCGGACGTGCGGGTCGTCGGTGAACTGGCGGAACCGCTGCCAGGCCGCGGTCGTCGAGCCGAGCGATCGGGCGTTGCCCGCCGACCGGAGGCGATCGACGAGGGCCAGGGCTGCGGGCGTCGGGGCGGGGTCGGCGAAGATCCGTGGGTTGGTCACCACCCGGAGGAACCCGGTCAGGACCGGGTCGGCCAAGCCGAGCTCCTCGGTGCCGCCGACGACACCCGTCAGCCACGACGCGTACTTCTCGTGGTGCTCGGCCTCTCGCCGGAAGGCGTAGACGAGCACGTTGACGTCGGGGAGGATCACCGGATGCCGTCGGCGTCGAGGGCCGTCGCCACGGCGTCTCGGTCCCGAAGATCGACCAAGGGCCTCGCTGCCGGATCGCCGTAGCTGGGGAGGGGCTCAGGATTCCCGCCCGCGGTGTCCTCGTTCAGCACCCTTCGTAGCCCTTCGACGACGAGGCTCGTGAAGGTCCGCCCCGTCTCTTGCGCGCGGGCCTTGGCGTCCTCAGCCAGGCCATCAGGCAGATTGATGGTGGTCCGCATGCAGATCAGCATACGCCCTGCGTTCCGCGGAACGGATTGGTGTTCCGTGGAACGCTGGCTACCCTGCCGCCTGCGGGGTGGAGCAGTCTGGTAGCTCGTCGGGCTCATAACCCGAAGGTCGCAGGTT
>CAYTJS010000122.1:0-10277 GCA_964438115.1 uncultured Iamiaceae bacterium | reverse complement strand
GTCGGCCTCGGCGTCCAAGGCGGGCGTCAGTGCGGGGACGTCCGTGACCACCCGCTCGAGAAGCGCGGCAGCCTGGTCGTCGGCGACGTTGGCGTCCGCTTCGAGAAGGAGCAGACGGTCGACCTCCTCAGGTGGGAGCCACTCGGGATCAGTGGGAGGGCCGGCGAAGGCGAGGAAGCGGGCGTCCTCGGTGACCATGGGCCGGACGCCTTCTCGGCCGGGGATGTCGAGGTGGAACCGGAAGCGGACGAGGAGCAGGGTGGTGCGCCGCTCGACGGCGCTACTCCGGGCCACGCCGGCGCGGCTGGCCACGCGACCGTCGAGCAGCGGGTCGAGGGCGGTGTCGAGGACGTGGCGGGCGATGGCCTCGACCGCCGGGTCGGTTCGGGCCAGCAGGGCGTGGTGCCGTGGTACCGGGTGGTCGGTGTGGAAGGACAGGGGCTCGACGTGACCAGGGGGGAGCGTGTCGCGGAGCCCGACGGGCAGCGTCGTCGTCACCGCCTCCCATCCGACGTCGGTGAGGGTGATCGAGGCACTGAGCGCTCGGAGTGCGTCGGTGGTGAACCGGGCTACGTCGCCGTGGGTGCCGAGCGCTGCACGGGCGGCCTTGATCTCACGGCTCACCTCCTCCGGGTGGATCGCCCGCTGGGCGTACTTCGTCGTCGACTGCTTCTCGCGCTCGGCGGCCGACTCCCAGGCGCGGTGTAGGTCGTCCCGGCGGCGTTCCAGACCTAGGTCGAGGGTGAGTTGGTCACCGCCGTCTTTGCCTCGCAGCACGAGGCCCTCGATGAGCGCCTCGACCACCCCGTCTGACTCGTCGGGGACGGGGACGGACACGCCCGTGGCGGCTCGGATCGCCAGGTGCTTGCGGAGCAGGACGTCGAGGACGATGCCGTCGATGCGGTTGTCCCGGCCGAAGACCGTGACGGCTCGGACGATGTCGCGCTGCTGACCGAAGCGATCGACCCGCCCTTCCCGCTGCTCGTGTCGGGTCGGGTTCCAGGCCAGGTCGTAGTGGACGACGGCCTGGAAGTGCTCCTGGAGGTTGACCCCCTCAGACAGGCAGTCGGTGGCGACGAGCACGTGGCGACCGGGTCGCGCCGTCAGCTCGGCGATGCGCTGCTCGCGCAGCTCGGGCGGGAGGTTGCCGGTCACCGCGGCCACCGACACGTTGCGGCCGAGCGCAGCATCGAGGTGCTCGGCCAGGTACTCGGCGGTATCGATGAACCGGCAGAAGACGATGGGGTCGAAGCCGTCGGCGAGCAGTCCTTTGACCTCGGTCGTGGCCTTGGCCAGCTTCCGGTCGAGCTCGGGGCCGGCCAGTCGATCGGCAGCACGGGCCAGTTCGAGGAGACGCCGACGCTGGCTGCCCGGTGCCGCATCTGAGGCGTCGTCGGAGGCGGCATCCGGATCGGCGCCCGGAGTGACGTCGACGGCTTCGACGGTCTCGTCCTCGGCCAAGTCGAGAACCGAGGCACGCCCAAGCGCGTCTGCCTCCTCCGGCGTGGTGGCCTCGGCGGCGGCGGCACGCGTGCGCAACGTGGCGGCCGCAGCCCGAGGGGACGAGGCGAGGGTGCGCAGCAGCGCCAACGCCGACCACCAGCGCACTCGTTGGCGCACGACGGGGGTGCCGGCGGCGTGGTCAGTGACCTGCTCGCGTGCGTAGTCCAGCACCCGGTCGAAGAATGCGGCGTACTCCGGTGAAAGCCCGTAGGGCGCTTCGCGGCTCTCCCGGTCCTTGGGGAACGCGGTTTCCTCGTCGATGAAGCGACGGATATCACCGCGTCGGCGTTGCACGAAGTGGGCGGCGAGCAGCTCGCGGCCCTTCACGTCTTCGAGGTTCACGGCGGCGAGCGCCGGGTCCAGGAGGCCCAGGAGGTTCCGGAACCCCTCCTCCTTGCCCGAGTGCGGGGTCGCCGTCGCCAGTACCAGGTGTCTGGTGGGGTCGGCCGCCACCGCACTGAGCAGGTCGTACCGCTGGGTGCGGGCCTTCGCCCTGCCGCCGGCACCATCGGCGACGGCCGTGTGGGCCTCGTCAACGATCACGAGGTCGGGACAGTGGTTCACGAACTCGGCTCGCCTCGTGTGGGACTTGATGAAGTCCGTGGACACGACCACGTACGGGTGACGCTGGAACAGTGACTCGTTCATCATGAGCCCCCGCTGCAGGCGGGCGGCCGTGGCGGGGAGGACGAGCTCGGCGTCGATGCCGAACTTCTCCCGAAGCTCGCGCTGCCACTGCTCGGCCAGCGCCGGGCTGCACAGGACAGCGAGGCGGGAGACGTCGCCCTGGGCGAGCAACTCGGTGGCGATCAGACCTGCCTCGATGGTCTTGCCGATGCCTACGTCGTCGGCGATGAGGAGCCGAACCGTCTCCTGGCGCAAGGCGAGCATGAGCGGCACGAACTGGTAGGCCCGCGGTTCGACGGCGAGGCGTGCAAGCGAGCGAAACGGGCCGGCTGAGGAGCGGAATCCGATGCGCAACGCCGTTCGCAGCAGGTCCGCGCTGGCGGTGTCGCCGAGGTCGGCGGCGGTCGGGAGTGGGAACGTCGCCGGCGTGACCTCCTCGAGGGCAGGCAGCACCGCGGCAGCGTCGTCCTGGCCCCCGCCCAGCGGGCGCAGCACGAGGAAGTCCGGCTCGGACTCGGGGAGCACGACCCACTCGCGCCCTCGAGCCCGAACGAGCGAGCCGGGCGCGTAGGTGGCGGCGACGTCGCTCATGCCGCCCGTCCCGGTCCGAAGACGGACTGGAAGCGAGCGACCACGGCACCCCAGTCACCGTCGTGGCGGACACGGATGACGGTCCAACCGGCGTCGATGAGCCGCTCCTCGGCGCCGGTGTCCCGCTCGGCCTGGGCGGGGTGGTCGTGGACGGGCCCGTCGACGAACACGCCGACCGGACCCGTGGGCAGGTCGTAGACCAGGTCCGGGCGGGCGCGTGCGGGGGTGACGGTCACCTGGGCCCGGTCGGGCAGGTTGTAGCCGCCGTCATCGAGCCAGGTCACGAAGGCTCGCTCCAGAGAGGAGTCAGCGAGCGCGCCGAGCAGCTCACGGGTCTCAGCCCGAGTGCGTCCACCGGCCCCTGCAGCCGTCGTTGCCCGGGTCAGGTCGAGGAGTAGGTCGCGCACGGCGTGGCGATCGATGAGGGAATGGTCGAGCTGGTTGCCGTAGGAGAGAAGGCAGTCGTAGCACGCCTTCTCGCATCGCTCGCTGGCGCCCGGGGCGTGGTCGAGATCGTCGCCAGTCACCGGGTCGAAGTGGCAGCGGGCGAGCGCGATGCGGGCGACCTGGGCCAAGGCATCGGGTTCGAGGAGGAGGCGGCGTAGGACCCCGGCGCCGCCTTCGGCCGACTCGGTGAACAGGAACCGGCCGCGCTCAGCCGGGTCAGGGAGCTCGTCGGTGGTCAGCTCGGTGTCCTCGAGCTGGAACCACGCCTCGGCGCCCCGCTCGAGGGCGTAGCGCAGGCTCGTGGCGGTGGTGCGATCGAGCCGCTTGGCTGGGCGGACGGCGACGATGTTGCGGGTGTCCTCGACGTAGGGGATGACCTTGGCCTTCGACGCGACGTCGGCCAGATCGTCGAGGTTGTCGGTGTCCACGGTGGTGTCTGCCGCCTGCTTGTCCGACAGCCAGCGGCCCTCGACGGTGTCGAGCCAGAAGCCTCGGTCAGCGTCGTCCTTCCGACGTCGCCGGCCGACGTTGGCGAGGCGGACCGTGGCGGCGTCGCCGTAGACCAGCTCCAGGGCGGGCTCCCCGTCGACCGTGGCGATCGCGTCGATGCGTCCAGGCCGGTCGCCGTGAGTGGCGAACCGGTAGGACACCTCGAGCTCGAAGCCCGACCGGCGGCGTTCCTCCTCGTCGCTGGAGATCCGCTCCCGGCGTCGGGTGTGCACGGTCTGGAGGCGGAGCAGCCCGTAGGTCTTCGCCCCGAGCCGGGCGCCGCAGCCCTCGCACACGTCGGTGCCCACCGAGATGGGGTGGTGGTACCCGCAGTCGGTGCAGCGCCGGGCGTCTTCGGTCTCGATCTGGCCGGTGCCCTCGGCGGACCGGGGCAGCTGGACGCGGACCACCTCGTAGCGGGCGCCCTCGTGGTAGATGAGCGCGCCGGGGCCGAACTCGCGGATGGCCAGGAAGCGGGGCCGTTGGAGGTAGTCGCCGTCGCGGGCGCCTCGTCCTGCCCGACCTCCGGGGATGTAGGCCGCCAACGGCAGCCGGGGGAACGAGTACCCAGGGAGGAAGCCCTCCGATGCCAGGTAACGGTAGGAGTAGAAGTCGGTCTGGCCGATCTCGGCGTCTTCGTTGCGGAGGAGCTTGAGCCGGTCCCGGGCTTCGCGCTCGCGGTTGGCGGCGGCGTCACGGGCCCGGCGGGGGGCGTTGGGGTCGACGGCCACCCGGCCCTGCTCGGTGTATTCCGCGAGCGTTGACCGGTAGAGGTCACGCCACCGGCCGAGGGCCCGGTCGAGGTTCTCGGGTGCGTTGGCGACGACATCGGCGACCCAGCCCTCGTACCACCACGGGACCGGGTCGTCGTTGGCCCTCCAGGTCTGGCGGAGTTCGGTGAGGACTCGCTCCGCACGGAAGACGGCGTCGCGCTGGGCTCGCTCGTCGGTGAGGGCCCGCCACACCTCGGGCAGGAAGTCGAGGGTGGGGCTGTCGCCCGCGGCCTCGACGAGATCGGTGAGCCGGGCCTTCATGGACTGATCGGTCTCGGCGAGCCAGATGGCGTGAACATGCGAGCGCACTAGCTCCTCGTTGCCGAGGTCGAGGCGAGGCGGCTGGACCGAGCCGGCGACCATGTCCCGGCTCCTGCGGAACCAGTAGCTGTCGTGGGCGTTCCCGGTGGCGCAGTAGGTGGCCACCAGCGCCGGCTGGCCGGATCGCCCCGCCCGCCCGGAGCGCTGGGCGTAGTTGGCCGGGGTGGGCGGCACGTTGCGGAGACCGACCGCGTTGAGGCTGGCGATGTCCACCCCGAGCTCCATGGTCGGGGAGCAATAGAGCAGCGGGAGGGTGCCGTCGCGGAAGTCGCGCTCGCGGTCCTCGCGCTGGTCGGGCGGCACCTGGGCGGTGTGCTCCTTGGCGTGGAGCCCGGCCAAGCCGAGGGCGACGTCGCGGTACAGGTCCCGGAAGAAGGGGTTGACCCGGGCCACGGCCTCACTCTCGAGCCGCCGGCGCAGGGGGTCGTCCGCGCCCTTTGTCCCGTCGCCGCCGACCCACCGAACGGCCGCAGCCCGCAGCCGGTAGCCCTTCGTGCCGTTGGCATCGGTCGTCACCTGGGTGAGGGTGCCCACGTCATCGAGGGCCTCGAGGAGGTCAACGATCACTGCCAATGCTTCCTGGGTGGACAGGTCACGACTGAAGGCCGCAGGGCTGCGCAGGTAGCGCCCGTAGGCGGTGCGACCCGACACGTTGAGGTCCGTGCGGGCGCCGCCGGGGCTGCCCGATCTCGGGAATACGGTGCCGACCAACTCCATGCGCTCGCCGTCCGCGACGGACCACGGCTCGCGGAGGTGCTGGCGGGAGTCTCGCTGGACGCGCTCGAACCCCAGCTCAGTGAGGCAGTCGACATCGATGGCCAGCACCCGGCGCAGCTCGTCGAGGAGGATCCGGGCAAGTTCTTCGCGGAGCCCGGGGGTGGCGGTCCGCAGGAGCAGGTGGCGGTCTCGCCAGACGTCGTCATCGGCGGCGATCTCGGGAAGATCCACGTAGTGGACATGCAAGAGACCGACCTGCTCGAGGTTCGGCATCGTGACCCG
Source organism: uncultured Iamiaceae bacterium (assembly GCA_964438115.1). Classification (GTDB taxonomy): domain Bacteria; phylum Actinomycetota; class Acidimicrobiia; order Acidimicrobiales; family DATDAH01; genus DATDAH01. Next base: position 4,527 of record CAYTJS010000122.1, on the reverse strand, counting down.
CCAGCCGCGCTTGAGGTCGGTGTAGAGGCGGTACTCGACCACCTGCCGCAGCGCCCGCTCGGCGGCCTCCCGCTGGGAAAACTTGGCTCCCGGGTTCTCGGCGAAATCGGCGAACTCGAGATCGAGCGCGGCGGTGACCGACTGGGCCACGATCTCGTGGGTGAGACCGTCGGGGGCCGAGGCCAGGGCGTGGCTGAGCGCGCCTCGCAGCTGCGCCACCTGGACGAAGTCGTTGAAGTGACCAGCCTGCAGCGAGGCGTCCTGGCGGTTGTCGACGAAGGTGAGCAGCTTGCGGGCCTGAGGGTCGAGCTCGGTGGCGTCGAAGCTCCGCAGCGCCCGAACGATGCTCGCGGAGAGGATCGTGACCGCCGACGAGCGGCCTTCCTGGTCGAGGGTCGCCAACTTCGAGAAGTCGCTGCCTCGCACCTGCTCGTAGGACACCCGGCAGCGGAGGCAGAACGCGAACGGGGTGGACATGAACCACGCCGGGAGGCCGTCGCCCTCGGCCACCTCGGTGCCGTCCTCGGCGACGAACACGGGCTCGGGTAGGTACTTGCGCTTGTTCGCCGCCACGGCTGGCGGGCCGTCGTCGTGGTCCTCGACGAGCCAGTGGTCCGGGAGGCGGCCGTCGGTGACCGGATCGACCGGCCACGGATGGTCGGCGGAGAGGTACAGGTAGCCGGTCACGGCGTCGCCACCGGACGCGTCGCTGTCGTGGCGAGGGACGTAGGCCAGGCCCCCGTCGCGCGGCACCCGGGCCACCACGTAGTACTCCTGGCCGCACTCACGGCAGAACCCGAGCGGGAGCAGCGCCTTGTTGGGATGGTGCGGGACCCGCAACTGGTACTGGGCGGTCAGGTGACGGCGGTCCTCAGGCTCGAGGCTCACGTGGACGGTGTCGCCCTTGGAGATGAACTGGTGGAGCCGGAAGGCGAAGAGCGGACGGCCGCTGGCGGGGTGGCAGGCCCGACTCCCGGCAAGGAGCACCCGACGGATGGCGTGCTCGCACGTGGCGTGGGCCACGCCGGTCAGGGCGTCGAGCGCTTCCGCGGCGGCTGGAACCGTCGTCGGGGCCCGGCGGATGAGCGCACCGGTTGCGTCCCGTTCCAGGCCGAAGGTCGACTCGATCCAGCCGGCCAGCGGGTCCCGAGCGAGCTGGTCGTAGTCGGCGGAGACCGCCTCGGCGGCAGCCCGCTCGACGGCATCGGCAAGCGCGGCACGGTCAGCCGAGTCGACCGTGGTGGCGGCCACGAGGGTCTCCCCGATCACCCGCTCCGGCGTCACCTCAGACCCGAAGAGGCGGGTGGCCACCGACGCCACCGTCGCCTTCTGCTCATCGACCGAGCCCCCGGACGCCATGGTCGCCGACGTCCCGACCGCTTGGAGCTCTGGGGACTGACACAGGTCCTTCACCCGCCGTACGAGCAGCGCCACGTCGGCGCCCTGTCGACCTCGGTAGGTGTGCAGCTCGTCGAGTACGAGGAACTGGAGGCCCTGCGCCGCGGCGATCAGGTGCCGGCGCTCGTCCGGCCGGGTCAGGACCAGGTCGAGCATGACGTAGTTGGTGAGAAGGATGTCGGGCGGGTCGGCCAAGATCAGGCGGCGCTCGTCCTGCTTCTCTTGGCCCGTGTACCGCGCGAAGGTCACCGGCTCGTCGCCCTCGCCGTAGCCGTACTTGAGGAACTTCTCGAGCTCGAGCACCTGGCTGTTGGCCAGGGCGTTCATGGGGTAGACGATGATCGCCTTCACCCCCCGACCGGCAGCCCGCTCTTTGCTGCGCAGGACCCGGTCGACGATGGGGATGATGTAGGCGAGCGACTTCCCGGAACCGGTGCCAGTGGTGAGGACGTACGACTTGCCCGTTGCGGCGGCGTCGATGGCGTCGGCCTGGTGTCGATAGAGCCCGAGCGACCGAGCGCCCGGATCGTCACGGTGGGCCTTGGCGCGGAAGATTCGGTCGCACTCAGGGTGCAGGCGGCCGGCGTCGACCAGATCCGTGACAGAGCCGCCGGCGGCGAAGTTCGGGTTCAGCGAAAGCCACGGATCGGGCCACTGCGCACCCGAGTCGAGCTGCTCCTTGAGGAAGCCGGCGATCCTCTCGTCGCGGGGCTCCACGAAGGCAGCAGTGAACGACCGGTAGTCATGGACGAGCTGTTGTCGAACCTCGAAGACGTCCATGCCCCACCTGTTCACCACCTTCGGCCCGCTCTGACTGTAGGGGATCGGCGTGACTCCCTTCGTGGGTGCGGCGGGCGGTCTCGCCGCGACTGACCAGCGCCGCCCCGCTGTCCCGCGATCAGGTGTGCATTTCTGCCACACGCTGCGTCTTGGGACCCGCCAAGCGGAGCGCCGCCAGAACGGCCCGCATTCGCAGTGCGAGTGAGACCGATTCGTTGTTGACCACCCCCCGCCAACGTGAGGTGGTCAACAACGAATCGATCTCAGACAACATCAGGAACGAACGTATGTTCGATAGTCTGAAGGCTGTGAAAGAGGTCCAACTCAAGACGAAAGGGATGGGTCGGAAGGCCGAAGTCCTCGGGTGGGTCGCCGACCAGTACGCCATCCGCGCTGACCTGCTCGCCCACCGATGGGGTCGTGGCGGTCAGGTCACCGGCGAGCGGGTCCGCCAGGTGGTCGCCTCGTGGCAATCCGACGGGCTCGTGCGAACCGGTCGGCTGCTCGGCGACCAGCCCCGGTGGACCTGGCCGACAGCGAAGGGCATGGCCGCCGGAGGGCGGAGCTGGCGGGCGGCCCGCCCCGCCTACCACCTGCTCACCCACATCGACGCGGTCGCCGCGGTCCGTCTCGGCCTCGAACAGCGTTGCGCCCTGTCGCGGTGGGACTGCGAGCGCCGCCTATACCAGGACGCGTCGCCCGGCGCGCACGTCGCAGACGGGGTGGCCTGGTTCGGCGACGATCCCTGGGCGGTCGAGGTGGACCTGACCCAGAAGTCCCGGCGGCGCCTCGAGGCGATCCTGGCCGAGTTGCTGGGCCGGTGGCCCGGTGTGGTCTACGTGTGCTCGACCGACACGATCCGCGCCGCGGTGGCAGACGTCGCCGCCGGCGACGACGCGGTGCAGCTCACCCCGCTGCGCGACCTCGACCCCCGGTGCGCCCCGTGAGCGATCAGACGGCGGGCGAAGGCGACGACACCTCCGGTGACCTGTGGCTCGTCGGGGCCGGAGGGATCATCGCCCTGCCCGCCGCGCTCGTGGCGGCGATGGTCGCCTGGGGGATACGCCGGGGGCGGCTCTCCCGCCTCGCCTGCGCTCTGACCGGCGCCGCCGCCACCGCTGGCGTGGTCGCGCTGGGCGGCGGCGGCTGGTACGCCGACGGGCTCGTCGCCGTGCTGCAAGGCGGAACCGGGCAGGGATGGGACCCGGCCGCGTTCGGGCTGACCCCCCTCGCGATCAGCGTTGGTGTGCTGGCCGGCCCCGTTCTGGACTGGGCGTACGACTTCTGGTGGCCGGACCCCAACGCCCACGCCAAACGCGCCAAGCGCAAGCTGAGCGCCGCCCGCCGGCGAGCCCGACGGGCACCCACACCCCCACCGATTCCCGGGCGGATCACCCTGGGCCGACACCTGGCCGGCGAGCACCCCGACCTGGTCGTGCGGCACCACCACCAGCGGGTGGTGGCACTGCCCACCTCCTGGCTCGACCAGCACCTCCTCGTCGCCGGCGCCACCGGCACCGGCAAGACCGTCACCATCTTGATGATCGCGATGCTCGCCCTGCGGGCCGGGTTCCGCGTCATCTACGTCGACGGCAAACCCAGCGCCGCGGTCGCCGCCGAGCTCGAACGACTCGCCGCCCGAGAAGGCATCGCCTTCAACACCACCACCCGAGCCGCCATCGACGCCTGGCGCGGCAGCCCCGACGACCTCCTCGACCGACTCCTCGCCACCCAGGACTTCACCGAGCCCTACTGGCAAGCCGCCACCGCCACCGTCCTGCGCCTCGCCCTGCACGCACCCGACAGGCCCACCCCCAACAGCTGGGACCAACTCCTCCCGCTCCTCGACAAGACCGCCCTGCTCAAGGCATGGCGCGGACACCCCGCCGAGATCGACCTGCTCACCAACCTCACCGCCGCCGACATCGCCAGCATCGCCTTCCGCTACCACGGGATCGCCCACACCCTCGGCGGCGCCCTCGACGGCACCTGGACCTGGGACGACGCCGACCTCGCCTACGTCGCCGTCGGCGAACCCGGCCGCAGCGCCCAAGCACGCGCCGTGGCCGGCTGGCTCATCGAAGACCTCATGTCCTGGGCCGCCGGCCGCCGCCGAGACCACCGACCCACCCTCATCCTGTTCGACGAGTTCTCACGAGTCGCCGCCTACGCCCCCGCCGCCGTCGACTGCGTCGAACGCTCCCGCGAACACGGCGTCGGCATCGCCCTCATCGTCCAAGACTGGACCGGCCTCGGCCCCGACGACCTCACCCGCCGCCGCCTCGCCGGCGCCGTACGCACCATCATCACCCACCGCCTCGCCGACCCCGAAGCCATCGCCAACCTCGC
>CAYTJS010000121.1:1544-10294 GCA_964438115.1 uncultured Iamiaceae bacterium | reverse complement strand
CCCCTGACCCCACCACCCCCCACCGACCCCACCGAAATTGCGTGAGTTGGTCCGCCTGAGCGTGACCAGCTGACGCAATTTCGAAGTGGACGGGCGTCGGGGTGAACGGGTTACTCGACGACGACGACGACGTCGCCGGCGCCGACGGAGTCGCCGGGGGCGACCTTGACCTCGGCGACGGTGCCGCTGATGACCGTGGTGATGTTGTTCTCCATCTTCATGGCCTCGAGGACGCAGACGGCCTGGTCGGCCTCGACCTCGTCGCCCACCTCGACCAGCACCTTGACGATCGTCCCCTGCATGGGCACGGTCACCGAGCCGGCGCCGGCGGGACCGGCGTGGCCCCCGGCGTCACCGGCGGCGGCCCGTCGGGGACGGGCGGCCCGGGGCCCGGCGGCCACGGGGGCGGCGGTCGACTCCGGCACCCACACCTTGACGGCGAAGCGCTTGCCGTTGACCTCGACGTCGACGTCGCGGCGGACCTTGGGCTCGACCTCGCCCTCGGGGGCGGGGGCGGCCGGGGCGGCGCCGACGCCGGTCAGGTCGAGGCGCTCCTCGACCCACTTGGTCGAGTGCTCGGCGGCGGCGAAGTCGGGGTGGGAGAGGATGGCGACGTGCGCCGGGGCGGTGGTGGCCACGCCCTCCACGACCAGTTCGTCGAGCGCCCGCAGCATGCGCCGGCGGGCGGTGTCGCGGTCGCGGCCCCAGACGATGACCTTGCCGACCAGGTTGTCGTAGAATTGGCTGATCTCGTCGCCGGCCTCGTAGCCGCCGTCCCAGCGCACGCCGAAGCCCTGGGGGACGGTGAGGGCGGTGATGCGGCCGGGGGAGGGGAGGAAGGCGCCGCCGGCGGGGTCCTCGGCGTTGATGCGGACCTCGATGGCGTGGCCGCGCAGCTCGATGTCGTCCTGGGTGAACGACAGCGGCTCGCCGGCGGCGACCCGCAGCTGCTCGGCGGCCAGGTCGATGCCGCTCACCAGCTCGGTGACGGGGTGCTCGACCTGGAGGCGGGTGTTCATCTCGAGGAAGTAGAACTCGCCGTCCTGGTACAGGAACTCGATGGTGCCGGCGTTGACGTAGCCGCAGGAGCTGGCGACCCGCACGGCGGCCTCGCCCATGGCCCGGCGCACCTCGTCGGGGAAGTCGGGGGCGGGGGCCTCCTCGACCAGCTTCTGGTGCCGCCGCTGGGCCGAGCAGTCCCGCTCGCCCACCCACACGCAGTTGCCGTGGGTGTCGGCGATGACCTGCATCTCGACGTGGCGGGGCCAGGTCAGGTAGCGCTCGAGGTAGATCTCGTCGCGACCGAAGTAGGCCAGGGCCTCGCGCTGGGCGGACTCGATGGCCTCCTCGACCTCGTCGGCCTCGTGCACGACCTTCATGCCCCGGCCGCCGCCGCCGTAGGCGGCCTTGATGGCCACCGGCCAGCCGTGCTCCTCGGCGAAGGCCAGCACCTCGGCCGCGCTGGTGATGGGCTCGTCGGTGCCGGGCACCCCCGCCACCTGGGCCGCGGTGGCGGCGTGGCGGGAGGAGATCTTGTCGCCCATGACCTCGATGGCCTCGGGCGGGGGGCCGATCCAGGCCACGCCGGGCATGGCGATGATCGAGCGGGCGAAGTCGGCGTTCTCGGAGAAGAACCCGTAGCCGGGGTGCACGCCGTCGGCGCCGCTGCGGGCCAGCGCGTCGAGGATGGCCTCGGTGTTCAGGTAGCTCTCGGCGGCCGTCTCGCCCCCGAGGGCGTACGCCTCGTCGGCCAGCCGGACGTGGAGCGCGTCCCGGTCGAGTTCGGAGTAGACGGCCACCGTGGCGATGCCCTGCTCGCGGCAGGCACGGATGACGCGGACGGCGATCTCGCCCCGATTGGCGATGAGGACCTTGGTGAGCACTCCATAGCCTTATCGGAATGGAGGGTGGTGGCGCCAACACCGACCGCGGGGCGGCGCTGACGGCGGCCCTGGCCGACACCCGGTTCCGGGTCCGCTGGGTCGACGCCACGGGCTCCACCAACGACGACCTGCTCGCCGCGGCCGAGGCCGGCGAGGCCGACGGGGCGGTCCTGGTGGCCGACCACCAGCACGCCGGCCGGGGCCGCAACGACCGCACCTGGGAGGCGCCGGCAGGGGCGTCCCTGCTCGTCTCGGTGCTCCTGCGCCCCGCCCTGCCCGCCGCCCGCCTGCACCTGCTGACCACCGCCGTGGGCGTGGCCGCCGTCGACGCCGTGGCCGCCGTCGCCGGGGTCACCGCCGGCCTGAAGTGGCCCAACGACCTCGTCGCCACCACCCCGGCGGGGGAGCGCAAGCTGGGCGGGATCCTGGCCCAGGCCGTCTGGGACGGCGACGACGTGGCCGCCGTGGTCGTCGGCCTGGGCCTCAACGTCAACTGGGACGCCGTCGGCCCGCCGCCGGGCCTGGAAGACCTGGCCGTGGCCCTCGACGCCCTGGCCGGCGGGCCCGTCGACCGGTCCGAGCTGCTCGTCGCCCTGCTGCGGGCCCTCGACGGGCGCCTGGCCGACCTCGACGGCGTCGTGGCGGCCTGGCGGGAGCGGGCCCACACCCTGGGGCGCGAGGTCCGGGTCCAGCTCGCCTCGGGTGAGGTGCTGGAGGGCACGGCCGCCGACCTCACCGCCGACGGCCACCTGGTGCTGGTCGTGGACGGCGTGGCCACCGAGGTCACCGTGGGCGACGTCGAGCACCTCCGCCCCCGCTGACCCGGGGTCAGCGGAAGAAGCGGTCGAGCATCGGCCCCGCCCAGGTCTGGATGCGGTCCTCCACGTAGGCGGGGTCGAGCCGGTCGAGCAGCCCCGAGCGGCTGGGGGCGGCGTACTCGTGGGTCCGGGTGTCGTCGAGGTGGCCGCGGGGGCACCCGACGAAGGCGGCCAGGTCGTCGAGGCGGTCACCCAGCTCGTCGGTGCGTACCACGAGGAGCCGCTCGGGCGGCACGGTGTCGAGGGCCCGCTGATTCCGTTCGGCCCAGGACTCGAGGTACCCGTCGAGGGTGTAGAGGCCCCGTTCGGCCAGCAGTCGCTCCTCGGGCGGGTGCGGGCGGTCGCCCCCGAAGCGGTGGTGGCGCAGGCGGACGTAGAGCGGGTCGGGGTCCCCCCGCAGGGAGTGGTCGAGCAGCGAGGCCAGCCAGGCCCGGGGCTCGCGCAGGGTGAGCACGAAGCGGGGGCGGGGCGACAGCGCCACCAGCTCCTCGACCACGAGGCCGTTCAGCCCGGCGCAGTTCACCTCGAGGCGCAGCCGTCGCTCGCGTCCCCGGAGGTAGGCGGTGAGGTCGTGGTCGTCGGCCCGGCCCTCGTAGCGGGCCACCAGCAGTTCGACGAGGCGCAGGGCCTCGGGCTCGTGGGCGGTGCGGTAGTGGGCCTCGAAGACGGCGGCCAGCGAGTGGGTGCCCGACTTGGGCGAGCCGATGCCGAAGACCCGGAGGCGGCGGGGACGCACCCGCTCGACGAGGGTCGGCGGCCGCACGGATGCCACCGCGGGAGGATAGACACGCGGGGGTGGAGGGCCCCTCGTACGCGCTGGTCTGCAACGTCTGCGGCCGTCGTCACCACGACGACGGGGCCTACCTGCTCTCCTGCTGCGACGGGGGCCTGCTCGAGGCCGAGTACCCCCCGCTGCGGGTGCGCGACGACCTCGCGGGGATGTGGCGCTTCGTGGACTGGCTGCCCGTGCACCACCCGGGCTCGGCCGCCGTGGGCGGGGTCACCGTCCCGGCGCCCGACCTGGGGGCGGCCCTCGGTCTCGACGACCTGTGGGTCAGCGTCAACGGGTGGTGGCCCGAGGGTGGGGCCCACTGCCCGACCTGTTCGTTCAAGGACCTCGAGGTGGCGCCCACGCTGCAGCGCCTGATCGAGGCCGGGGCCGAGGGCGTGGTGGTGGCCACGGCCGGCAACACCGGCCGGGCCTTCGCCGACCTGGGCGGCGACGTGGGCCTCCCGGTGGTCGTGGTGGCCGCCGAGCACCACGTCGGTCGCATCTGGCGGGCGGGCCGGGACCGGGCCCCGACGACGACGGTCGTGGGCATCGCCGGCGGTGACTACAACGACGCCATCGAGGTGGCGGGGGCGGTCGCCGCCGCCCTCGGCTTCGAGGTCGAGGGCGGGGTCCGCAACGTGGCCCGCCGCGACGGCATCGGCTCCCTCCTGCTCGACGCCGTCACGACCATCGGCCGCATCCCCGACCACTACGTCCAGGCCGTGGGCGGGGGACCGGGGCCGATCGGGGTGTGGGGGATGGCCCGCCGCCTGGCCGACGACGGTCGCTGGGGCACCGTCCGGCCCCGCTTCCACCTGGCCCAGAACGACGTGCACGCCCCGGTGCACGTGGCCTGGCAGGCCCGCCGCGACCAGTTGGGCGCCGGTGACGTCCCCCCGACCGACGTCGACGCCTTCGCCGACGTCCTGGTCAACCGGGCGCCGGCCTACGGGGTCCGGGGTGGCCTGCACGACCTGCTGGTCGACACCGACGGCCAGACCTACGCCGTGCCGGCGGCCGAGGCCGCCCACTGGCGGGAGGTGGCGGCGACCAGCCTGGGGGTCGACGTGATGGAGGCGCCGGCGGTGGCCACCGCCGCCCTGGCCCGGGCGGTGGCGGCGGGCGAGGTGGCCCGCGACGACTGCGTCCTGCTGGCCGTCACCGGCGCCGGCGTGGACCACCTCGACGCCGAACGGCCGCTCCGTGGCCCCGGTGACGTGCCCCTCGTGGCCAAGGACGAGGCCGTGGCCGCCATCGCCGCCCTGGTGGGTCGCCGTGGGTGAGGGCGCCGCGGACCTCGAGGCGGCCCTGGCCCGCGAGGTCGAGACCTACCGGGCCCGCACGCGCCACAGCGCCGAGCGCTTCGCCGCCGCCGGGGCGGTGCTGCCCGGCGGGGACTCCCGCAGCACGCTGCACCACGCCCCGTACCCCACGTACCTGGCCCGCGGCCTGGGGTCCCGGGTGGTCGACGTGGACGGCAACGAGCTGGTCGACCTGACCTTCAACCACACCGCCCTGGTCCACGGCAACGCCCACCCCGAGGTGCTGGCCGCGGCCAAGCGCCGGCTGCAGGACGGCACCTGCTTCTCCGGCCCGGTGCCCGAGCAGGTGGCGGTGGCCGAGCGCCTGGTCGCCCGGGTGCCCGGCCTCGAGCGGGTCCGCTTCTGCGCCTCGGGCACCGAGGCCACGATGCACGCCACCCGGGCGGCCCGGGCGGTGACCGGTCGGTCCCTCATCGCCAAGGCCGAGGGCGCCTACCACGGCAGCCAGGACGACGTGTTCGTGAGCACCCACCCCCGGCCGGACCAGGCCGGTCCCGCCGACCGTCCGCACCCGGTGCCCCGGGCCGCCGGGCTGGGGCGGGCGGCGCTGACCGACACGGTCGTGTTCCCGTTCAACGACGCCGATGCCGCCGTGGCCCGTCTCCGGGAGGTGGGCGACGAGCTGGCCGCCGTCCTGGTCGAGCCGGTGATGGGCTCGGCGGGCATGATCCCGGCCGAGCCCGGTTTCCTCGCCGCCCTGCGGGCCGTCTGCGACGAGGTCGGGGCCCTGCTGGTCGTGGACGAGGTCATCACCCTGCGGCTGGCGCCGGGCGGGGGCCAGGAGCTGCACGGCGTGGTCCCCGACCTGACCTGCTTCGGCAAGATGCTCGGTGGCGGCTTCCCCCTCGGTGCCTTCGGCGGCCGGGCCGAGGTCATGGCCGGCTTCGACCCGACCGGCCCCGACGGCCCCGTGATCGGCCACCCCGGCTCGATGAACGCCTGGGCCCTGGGCCTGGTCGCCGCCGGGGTGACCCTCGACCTGCTCACCCGCCGGGCGATCGTCGAGCTGGCCGACCTGGGTGAGGAGGCCCGCCAACGGTTCCGGGCCGTCGTCGCCGACCACGGCGCCCCCGTCACCGTCACCGGGGTCGGGTCCCTGTTCGGCCTGCACACGACCGCCGACCCGGTGGCGACGTTCCGGGACACCTGGGCCGAGGACCGACGCCTCTCCCTGGCCCTCTACATGGGCCTGCTCAACGAGGGCGTCCTCACCGACCCCCGGGGCGCCGGCTGCCTGTCCACGGTCAGCACCCGCGGCGACATCGAGATCGCCGCCGCCGCCCTCGACCAGGTCCTCGACCGCCTCCCCTGGACCTGACAGACCCCGAGCCGTCGACAACAGACCGAGGTGCGGAGGCCGACAGCACCCTGTCCTCCAGGCCACCTCGTCGCCGCTGTCGATCGGTGGGCGTCCCGTCGAACGCTGACCCTTGCGCGGAACGGGCCGTCGACGGGCCCGGGCCGAGACCGTCCTGAGGTCGATCGCGAGTCACCTGCCTGGGGGTCGCGCCGGCGTGCCGGTGTACAGGTGTGTCTCTTGCCGGGTGCGGGGCCTGGTCGTACGGTCGGCGAGGGGACGACGGGTAGGGGTGGTTGATGGAGTTGGGGAGGGGGTTGGCCGACGCGGTGAGCTTCGATTGGGTGACCGGCAACCAGACCTCGAAACGCACCACCAGCTACGACTACGACGACGCCGGCCGGCTCATCGCCACCACACGCCCCGACGGCCACACCGTGGCGCTCGTCCTCGACGGTGACGGCCGGATCATCCGCCGCGACGACCCCGGCGGCTACTTCGAGGACTACAGCTATGACCCCGCCGGCCGGGCGCTCACGGTCACCAGCCCGTCCCCGACCGGTGCCGGCACCGTGACCGCCACCGCCGCCTATGACCCCGCCGGCAACCTGGTCGCGGAGACCGAACCTCACTCCACCGGCACCACCGGACCGGCGACCACCTACGGCTACACCCCCGACGGGGCCCTGGCCTGGGTGCGCGACGCCCGCTACGACACCATCGGCGCCGCCGCCGAGACCGCCTACACCTACGACGGGCGCGGCAACCGCCGCCCCCGCACGGTCTGGGCCGCCAACGACGGCGCCAACCCCACCGCGCTGCACCAGACCACCGAGCACTGGCGCTACAACCTCGACGATCAACTCATCGAACACCAACGGCCCCTGGGCGGCATCACCGCCACCGCTTACGACGACTACGGCCGCGCCGTCACCGTCACCTCCCCCTCCGGGCGGGTCGAGACCCGCCAATGGTGGAACAGCGGCCCACTCCGCCAACGCACCTACACCCAGCCGGGCCAGCCGACGGTCAGCGTCGAGGAGTTCTACGACAGCCACGGCCGCCGCACCCGCATGGTCGACCCGACCGGTACCAGCGACTACCAGTGGGACCACCTAGACCGCCTGGTCGAATGGACCGTCCCCGCCCAGGCCGCCGGCGGCCAGAACACCTACGCCTACACCTACGCCCTGGCCGGCAACCCCGTCACCTTCGCCGCCGCCACCGGCGCCACCTACACCTACACCCACACCGTCATGGACCAACTCGACCAGGTGTCAGCGGCCCTGGATGGTGGGGTGGCCTGGCCGATCGCCGACCAGGACTATGACCCCGCCGGTCATCTCACCGAGCTCGCCGTGTTGGGTGGCCCGGGGTCACGTTCCTGGGAGTACCCGGCCAACGGCGCCAACGTGGTTGTCGCCTACACCCAGGCCCTCGGCTCGTCCGCTGACCGGGTCACCGCCATGACCTGGAACCCCCAGTCCCGGCTCGCGACGGAGACCACCGCGGGTCAGAGCCGGTCCTATGCCTATGACCCGGCCGGTCAGCTGGTCGCCCGGACCGATGACGGCGGCGCTGATGTCACCTACAGCTACGGGCCCCGAGGGGAACGTCTCAGCGTCACCGTGGACGGGTCGGCCACGACGTTCGCGTTCGATGACGACGCCCGCGTCGTCGGTGGCGGTGGTCGGGTCTGTGGCTATGACCCCGATGGACGCCGTACCCAGGTCACTGCTGGTGGTGTCGGGGTGGCGGCCTATGGGTGGGATCAGCGGGGCCTGTTGGCCTCGGTCCAGGACGGCGGCCCGGCGGCGGTGGTCGGGGCCCGTTCCTATGACGGTGATGGCCGCTTGGTCGGCTACAGCGCGGACGGGACCTCGATGGATCTGATGTGGGATCCCACCGGGGCGGTGCCCCAGATCGCTGATGTGCGGGTGGGCGCGGCCGGTGAGATCATCTTGTCGCAGGCGGCGCAGCGGATCGCGTTCGGGTTCTACTGGGACGGCGAGCTGGGGGGCGGCGGTCTCTACACCTATGACGCGGCCGGTTCGTCGATCACCAACGAGACCTTTCCTGCGCCCAGCGACTACGGCGCGTTCGGTGAACCGGTGGATCTGCCCGCCGGCAACCCGATCCAGCCCGCCTACCGGGCCGAGATGACCATCTCGGGGCTGGTGCATCTCCGGAACCGGGACTATGACCCGGCCACGGCCACGTTCTTGTCGCCCGATCCCCTCGATGGGGTGGACGGCACCCCGACGGTCGCCAACCCGTACCACTACGCCGACAACGACCCCACCAACCGCACCGACCCCCTCGGCCTGCGCCCCACCGACGGCCTCGGGCCGGGTTGTGGGTCCTGGCACATCTCGGCCTGCACCCTGGCGTTCCAACAGGGTGTGCTGGGTCCCCTGACCTCGCCGCGCTCGGCGCGGGCACCGTCTCCGGCTTCTGTGCCCTGTACTCGGCAGTGTGCGCCGGGCTGGTCGTGGCCACCGCGGTGGGGTTGGCCCTGGTCGCCGGCGTCCTGCTCTACCAGGCCGCCACCCAACCCCAGACCAGCACCACACCCCCGCCTACCGGCGCCACCCAGCCCACCCCCACAACCCCCCAACCCCCCCCCCCCCCCCCCCAACCCCCCCCCCCCCCCCAACA
>CAYTJS010000121.1:0-1534 GCA_964438115.1 uncultured Iamiaceae bacterium | reverse complement strand
CCCGCCGCCACCCCCAGTCGACATCGACACCGACCAGTGCGACTCACAGACAACAAAGGACCCGAACTGCACAAGTCACCGAGGACGCATCCAGGTTCAGGGTGATGACGTTGTCGGGGATATCTCCTGGTCTTGGGCCCAGGCGTCCCCTCCGACTGCGCGGACGGCTCTGCATGAATTGGCAACGCTTGGCCGGAGTCTCACAAGGCGGCAGAGCGAGGTCCGAACTGAAGCCTTCCGTCGGGCCCGAGATCTGATCCTTCGCTGCCAAGACGTCGGTGGATGCGGCGCTCCGTTGACCCAGAGTTTTCGGAACCGAAATCTGCCGTACGGAACGCGCAGATCGCGCGTTGACATCGAGATCATCACGGGACGGGCGTTCCTCTGATGAGTGATCCGCGGCTTGCCGAAATCGACGAAATCCTCGCCAAGCGGTTCCTCGACGAAAGCCGCCTAGCCGAGCTTGTCATCTCGATCGGTTCTGAGCCCGATGGGCCCCATCTGCTTGTGCGACGCTATGGCCCGAAAAAGGACGTACGGGTGCTCGGCTACGTAGCCCTGGCGCTGTCGCGTTCGGCGTGGAGTGCAGCGCCAAGTGACAATCTTCACGCCGTCCTGGATGACCTCGTGGGCGCCGTTCGCGGCACCTCGCATCAGGGGACCATCGTCTCGACGTTGAACGCCCTGCAGGCATTCAACACCAGGGACTCACTCGAGCCTAGTGAGCCAAGGCAGCAGGAGCTGCTCTCGGCGTTCCTGGTCGAGTGTGTCAACGACTCCGACATCATCGTCCGCTCGGCGGCGCTGGACCTGCTCGTTCACTTGTGGGAAGACGGCACACTGACTCGCCTCTTGTCACGATCCGCTGCCACCCCGTTGCGTCGCAGCCTCAGGGATCTGGCTGTCGACGACGCTGAGAGCGACTTGAACGGTGACTTAGAAGCCATGAAGGGCTTCTGGGAGCAGTCGTGACGGGGGGCCGGTCAGACGGCGAGGAAGCCGTGCCGCCGGGCGCCGCGATCGGGATCTACCGAGATGACCATCTCGGGGCTGGTGCATCTCCGGAACCGGGACTATGACCCGGCCACGGCCACGTTCTTGTCGCCCGATCCCCTCGATGGGGTGGACGGCACCCCGACGGTCGCCAACCCGTACCACTACGCCGACAACGACCCCACCAACCGCACCGACCCCCTCGGCCTGCGCCCCACCGACGGCCTCGGGCCGGGTTGTGGGTCCTGGCACATCTCGGCCTGCACCCTGGCGTTCCAACAGGGTGTGCTGGGTCCCCTGACCTCGCCGCGCTCGGCGCGGGCACCGTCTCCGGCTTCTGTGCCCTGTACTCGGCAGTGTGCGCCGGGCTGGTCGTGGCCACCGCGGTGGGGTTGGCCCTGGTCGCCGGCGTCCTGCTCTACCAGGCCGCCACCCAACCCCAGACCAGCACCACACCCCCGCCTACCGGCGCCACCCAGCCCACCCCCACAACCCCCCAACCCCCCCCCCCCCCCCCCCAACCCCCCCCCCCCCCCCAACA
>CAYTJS010000120.1:0-10376 GCA_964438115.1 uncultured Iamiaceae bacterium | reverse complement strand
GCACCGCCCGGCCAAGGCCCGCCGGCGTGACACCCGCGGCTTCTTCGACGACCTGAAGGAAGGCGACTTCGTCGTCCACCACCAGCACGGCGTGGCCCGCTACGGCGGCATGGTGCGGCGGGCCATCGCCGGTCACGAGCGGGACTACCTGGTCCTCGAGTACAAGGGCGGCGACCGGCTCTACGTCCCGTCCGACCAGATCGACGCCGTCCGGCACTACTCGGGCGGCGAGACGCCCACCCTCAGCCGGCTGAACGGCTCGGACTGGCAGAAGACCAAGAACCGGGTCCGTTCGGCGGTGGCCGAGATCGCCCAGGAACTGGTCGTGCTCTACCAGCGCCGGGTGACGAGCGAGGGCACGGTCTTCGGCCCCGACACCCCCTGGCAGCAGGAGATGGAGGCGGCCTTCCCCTACCGGGAGACGCCCGACCAGCTCGCCGCCATCGAGGCGGTGAAGGCCGACATGGAGGCACCGGCCCCGATGGACCGCCTGGTGTGCGGCGACGTCGGCTTCGGCAAGACCGAGGTGGCCATCCGGGCCGCGTTCAAGGCCGTGCAGGAGGGCAAGCAGGTCGCCGTGCTGGTCCCGACCACCCTGCTCGCCCAGCAGCACGGCCAGACCTTCGCCGACCGCTTCGCCCCCTACCCGATCCGGGTCGAGGTGCTCAGCCGCTTCCTCACCGCCAAGCAGCAGAAGGAGGTGGTCCAGGGCGTCGGCCTCGGCACCGTCGACGTCATCATCGGGACCCACCGCCTGCTCTCCGGTGACGTCGCCTTCAGCGACCTGGGGCTACTCATCGTGGACGAGGAGCAGCGCTTCGGCGTGAGCCACAAGGAGGCCATCAAGGAGTTCAAGGCCGACGTCGACGTGCTCACCCTCAGCGCCACGCCCATCCCGCGCACGCTCGAGATGAGCCTCACCGGCATCCGGGACCTGTCGATCATCACCACCCCGCCCGCCGAGCGCCAGCCCATCCTCACCTACGTCGGTGACTACGACGAGCGGGCGGTGGCCGAGGCCATCCGGCGCGAGCTGCTGCGCGAGGGCCAGGTCTTCTTCGTGCACAACCGGGTCGAGGACATTGAGCACGTGGCCCACGGCCTGAAGGAGCTGGTGCCCGAGGCCCGGGTCGCGGTGGCCCACGGCCAGATGGACGAGGGCAGCCTCGAGAAGGTCGTCATCGACTTCTGGGAGGGCGGCTACGACGTCCTCGTGTGCACGACGATCATCGAGTCGGGCATCGACATGCCCACCGTGAACACCCTGGTGGTGGACCGGGCCGACCTGCTGGGGCTGGGCCAGCTCCACCAGATCCGGGGCCGGGTCGGTCGGGCGGGTCAGCGGGCGTACGCGTACCTGTTCACCCCGCCCGACCGCTCGCTCTCCGAGGACGCCTACGAGCGCCTGCGCACCATCGGTGAGTCCACCGAGCTGGGCTCGGGCTTCAAGATCGCCATGCGCGACCTCGAGATGCGGGGCGCCGGCAACCTCCTCGGCACCGGGCAGTCGGGCCACATCGCCGCCGTGGGCTACGACCTCTACTGCCAGATGGTGACCGAGGCGGTGGCCGAACTGAAGGGCGAGGAGCCCCAGGTCCCCGCCGAGGTCAAGGTCGACCTGCCCTACGACGCCCACCTCCCCGCCGACTACGTCGAGAAGGAGGAGCTGCGGCTCGAGGCCTACCGCCGCCTGGCCTCGGTCACCGACCCGGCCCAGGCCGCCGACATCCGCACCGAGTGGGAGGACCGCTACGGCCCGGTGCCCGAGCCGGCGGCGGCCCTGCTCGAGGTGGCCAAGCTGCGGGCGGTCTGCCAGCGGGTCGGGGTGACCGACGTGGTGGTGACCCGCAACCAGGCCTTCAGCGGCCCCTCCCACGTGGCCAAGCTCGGGCCCCTGGCCCTGGCCGAGAGCAAGCAGATCCGCCTGCAGCGCCTCGTCCCCAAGGCGGTCTACAAGGAGGAGACCGGCGAGTTGCAGGTCCCCGTCGTGCGCCCCGCCGACGTGGCCGCCGCCCTCGTCGCCCTGCTGGACGAACTGGTGGGGTGATCCTCTAGCCTCCAGGGTTCGTGATGCGCCGACTCGTCCCCGTGGCTCTCGTGGTGGTACTCGTGCTGGCCGGTGCCGCCTGCTCGGGTACCGACGACGACGCCGTCCTCACCGTGAACGGCGAGGAGGTGCTGACCACCGACGAGTTCCAGGCCCAGCTCGACGAGCTGGCCGAGGACGACGACTTCCTCACCGCCTCCGACGGCCGGGGCGCCGGCCCCGGGACCCTGAGCACCGGCTTCACCTCGGCCGTCCTCAGCAACCACGTGCTCAACGCCGTGGTGGCCGAGGAACTGGCGGCCGAGGGCGTCGAGGTCAGCGACGAGGACGTGGCCCAGGGCACCGACCTGCTGGCCCAGCAGGTCGGCGGCGACGTCGAGAACATCCCGCCGTCGTACCGGGCCATGCTCATCGACATGTTCGCCGGGTTCTTCGCCCTCACCGGCGCCCTCGACGGCGACCAGGCGGCGGCCCAGGAGCGGGCCAACGAGCTGCTGGCCGAGGCCGAGGTGGAGGTCGCCCGGCGCTACGGCCGCTGGGACGCCGCCACCGCCCAGGTCGCCGCCCCCGAGGGGCCGATCACGCCGACCACCGAGCCGGTCCTCGTCCCTGCCGGCGGCTGAGGCCGTCGCCGTGGCCGGGGCCGACGGGACGACCCCCCGTGTCGTCGTCATCGGGCTGGGGCCGGCCGGCCCCGAGCTGCTGACCGCCCAGGCCCGCGACGCCGTCGAGCGCATCCCGCACCGGTACCTGCGCACCACCCGTCACCCCGCCGCGATCGCCGTCCCCGACGCCGTCAGCTTCGACGACGTCTACGACGCGGCGGCGACCATCGACGAGGTCTACCCGGCGATCGTCGAGGCCCTCGTGACCGCCGCCGGCGAGCACGGCGAGGTCCTCTACGCCGTGCCCGGCTCGCCGGTCGTGGCCGAGCGCACCGTCGAGCTGCTGCGGGCCGACGACCGGGTGACCCTCGAGGTGCAGGCCGCCGTGTCGTTCCTCGACCTGGCCTGGTCCCGCCTCGGGATCGACCCCGTGGCGGTGGGCGCCCACCTGGTCGACGGCCACGACTTCGCCGTGGCCGCCGCCGGTGCCACCGGACCCCTGCTCGTCGGCCAGTGCGACCGGCGCGCGGTCCTCTCCGAGGTGAAGCTGGCGGTCGAGGATCCCGGCGACGTCGTGGTCACGGTGCTCCAGCGCCTGGGGCTGCCCGACGAGGCCGTCACCGAGGTGGCTTGGGCCGACCTGGACCGCGTCGTCGAGCCCGACCACCTCACCTCCCTGTGGATCCCCGGGCTGGCCGCGCCGGTGGCCGCCGAGCTGGTCGCCTTCGCCGAGGTGGTGCGCCGGCTGCGGGCCGAGTGCCCCTGGGACCGCGAGCAGACCCACCAGTCCCTGACCCGCCACCTGATCGAGGAGGCCTACGAGGTCCTCGACGCCATCGACCTGCTCGACGTCGACGTCGACGAGGGCTACCTGGCGCTGGAGGAGGAGCTGGGGGACCTGCTGTTCCAGGTGGTCTTCCACGCCACCCTCGGGGCCGAGGAGGGCCGGTTCACCCTCGCCGACGTGGCCCGGGGCATCCACGACAAGCTCGTGCTGCGCCACCCCCACGTCTTCGCCGACGTCGAGGTGGCCGATGCCGACGCCGTGGTCGGCAACTGGGAGGCCATCAAGAAGGCCGAGAAGGGCCGCGCCAGCGTCTTCGACGGGATCCCCGCCGGCCTGCCCGCCCTCCTCTACGCCCTGAAGATCCTGCGCAAGGCCGAGGCCACGGGCCTCGTGGCCACCGTGCCCGCCCCCGTCGACGGCGACGACGTGGGGGCCGCCCTCCTCGACGTGGTGGTCCGGGCCCGGGCCGCCGGGATCGATCCCGAGGACGCCCTGCGGCGCACGGCCACGGCCTGGCGGGCCGCCCTCGTTGCCGCGGAAGCGGCGGGTTGACGCGCTAGAAACGGGCGCGGGGACCACGGGCCACACAACCAACGGCGGCACGGCGATCGGCGCCACCGCCCGTCACAGGGAGAACGGACGTGAGCAGCATCGACCACGTCGTGGGCCGTGAGGTCCTCGACTCGCGTGGGAACCCGACCGTCGAGGTGGAGGTCGTCCTCGACAGCGGCGCCCGGGGCCGGACCATCGTGCCCAGCGGGGCGTCCACCGGCCAGTTCGAGGCCGTCGAGCTGCGGGACGGCGGCGACCGCTACCTCGGCAAGGGCGTGCAGCAGGCCGTCGGCCACGTCAACGGCGAGCTGGCCGACCTGCTCCTCGGCGTCGAGGCCCTCGACCAGCGCGGTGTCGACGCCCTGCTGCTCGAGGCCGACGGCACCGACAACAAGGCCCGGGTGGGCGCCAACGCCATCCTCGGCCTGTCCCTGGCCGTGGCCAAGGCGGCGGCCGACGAGCTGGCCGTGCCGCTCTACCGCTACGTCGGCGGGGCCAACGCCCACGTGCTGCCGGTCCCGATGATGAACGTCATCAACGGCGGCGCCCACGCCGACAACACCATCGACTTCCAGGAGTTCATGATCCTGCCCGTCGGGGCGGCGTCGTTCTCCGAGGCCCTGCGCTGGGGGGCCGAGACCTACCACGCCCTCAAGGCCGTCCTGCACGGGCGGGGGCTGTCCACCGCCGTGGGCGACGAGGGCGGCTTCGCCCCGAACCTGGCCTCCACCGACGAGGCCGTGGCCGTGCTGGTCGAGGCCATCGAGGCCGCCGGGCTGAAGGCCGGCGACGACATGGTCCTCGGCCTCGACGTGGCCTCCACCGAGTTCTACCGCGACGGTCAGTACGTGCTGGAGGGCGAGGGCCGCACGCTGTCGTCGGCCGAGATGGTCGACGAGCTGGCGGCGCTGGTCGACCGCTACCCGATCGTGACCATCGAGGACGGCATGGCCGAGGAGGACTGGGACGGCTGGGCCGCCCTCACCGAGCGGCTGGGCACCCGCATCCAGCTCGTCGGCGACGACCTCTTCGTCACCAACACCGAACGCCTCCAGCGGGGCATCGACGCCGGCGTGGCCAACTCGATCCTGGTGAAGGTCAACCAGATCGGCTCGCTGACCGAGACCCTCGAGGCGGTCGAGCTGGCCCACCGGGCCGCCTACACGGCCGTCATGTCGCACCGCAGCGGCGAGACCGAGGACACGACCATCGCCGACCTGGCCGTGGCCACCAACTGCGGCCAGATCAAGACCGGGGCCCTGGCCCGCAGCGACCGCGTCGCCAAGTACAACCAGCTGCTGCGCATCGAGGAGGACCTCGGCGAGGCCGCCGCCTACCCGGGTGGGGCCGTCTTCGGCTGGTCCTCGTGAACCGGCCCCGGCGGACCACGATCGCCCTGCTGGTGGCCACGGCCCTCGCCGTCGGCTACCTGCTGTTCGTGCCCGTCCGGGACTACCTGGAGCAGCAGGCCGCCACCGACGACGCCGAGCAGCAGCTCGAGCAGCTCGAGGCCGAGATCGCCGACCTCGAGACGAGGCGTGACGAGCTCTCCGATCCCGAGCAGATCGAGCGGGTGGCCCGCGAGGAGTTCAACATGGGCTTCCCCGGCGAGGACGTGTTCGCCGTCCTGCCCGCGCCCCCCGAGCCCCTCCCCATCCCGAACGGCTGGCCCTTCGACGTCCTCAGGGGAGCCGAGCTGGCCCGTACGGGCCAGCTCGGGTGACGGGGTCGGGATTGGCGTGGTGAGGGGGCCGCATCGGTAGGGTCGCTCCGCTGTCGAGCGTGGGGAGCGACGTGGACCATCCGATCGAAGCCCAGGGCCTGGTCCGCCGGTTCGGCGACCTGGTCGCCGTCGCCGGCGTGGACCTCCAGGTCGGCCAAGGGGAGGTCTTCGGCTTCCTCGGGCCCAACGGGGCCGGCAAGAGCACGACCGTGCGCATGCTCACCACCCTGCTGCGCCCGACCGACGGCACGGCCCGCGTGGCCGGCTTCGACGTCGTGCGCGAACCGGTCAAGGTGCGCCGGGCCATCGGGGTGGCCCTCCAGGACGCCGCCATCGACCCGCTGATGACGGGCCGGGAGCTGCTCGGCCTGCAGTCGGTGCTGCACGGCATCCCCCGCAAGGAGGCCGAACGCCGCTCGGTCGAACTGCTCGAGCGGGTGGGGCTGACCGCCGCCGCCGACCGTCGGGTGGGGACCTACTCCGGCGGCATGCGCCGTCGCCTCGACCTGGCCCTGTCGTTGGTCCACGAGCCCGAGGTCCTGTTCCTCGACGAGCCCACCACCGGCCTCGACCCGATGAGCCGCATCGCCCTGTGGGAGGAGGTGCGCAGCCTCAACACCGAGCGGGGCACCACGGTGCTGCTGACCACCCAGTACCTGGAGGAGGCCGACCAGCTGGCCGACCGCATCGCCATCATCGACCACGGCCGGATCGTGCGGGAGGGCAAGGCCGACGAGCTGAAGGCCGAGGTGGGCTCACCCACCCTCGAGGTCCAGGTGCCCCCGGGTCGGGGCGAGGACGCCCGCCGGGCCCTGGTCGGCATCGGCGAGCATCGGGCCGACCGGGGTGACGGCGTGTGCGTCGGGCTCCCCGAGGGCCCCGGCCAGAGCGCCGAGGTCATCCGGGCCCTCGACCAGGCGGGCATCGCCGTGGTGCACCTCGAGCTGCACCAGCCGTCGCTCGACGACGTCTTCGCCGAGGCCACCGGGCGCCGCCTGGAGGGGGCCGAGGACGGTGCTGCCATCGACGAGGACGCGGGCGCGGCGACCCCGTGAGCGACGCCCTCGTCATCCGGGAGCAGCCCGGGGCCCAGGTGCTGGCCCTGGCCCGCCGGTCGGTGGTGGCCACCCTGCGCCAGCCGCCGGTGTGGTTCCCCGCCACCCTCTTCCCGCTGCTGCTCGCCGCCGTCAACTCGTCGGCCTTCAGCCGGGCCACCGCCCTGCCCGGGTTCCCCGAGGTCGACTCGTTCCTCGACTTCCTGCTGCCCGCCAGCATGATCCAGGGGGTGATGTTCGGCGCCGTGGCGGGGGGCAGCGACATCGCCCTCGACATCGAGGACGGCTTCTTCGAGCGGCTGCTGGCCTCACCGGTGTGGCGGCCGTCGATCCTCATCGGCCGCCTGGCCGGCGGCGCCGTCCTCGGCGCCATCCAGGCGGTCCTGTTCATGGTCGTGTTCGCCGTCTTCGGCGCCCGGGTCCACTCCGGGGTGCCGGGGATCCTGACCCTGATCCTCCTGGCCATGCTCATGGCGGTGGCCATCGGCGGCGTGACCGCCGCGGTGGGGGTGCGCAGCGGGTCACAGGAGACCGTGCAGAACTCGTTCCCGCTGATCTTCATCCTGCTGTTCCTCAGCTCGGCGTTCTTCCCCACCGACCTGATGACGGGCTGGTACCAGAAGCTGGCCGAGCTGAACCCCATCACCTGGGTGATCGACGGCGCCCGCGAACTGGTCATCAGCTCGTGGTCGTGGACGGCGGCGGCGACCTGCCTGGGGGTGGCCACCCTGCTCGGGGTCATCTCGGTGACGGCGGCGGTCCGGCAACTGTCCAAGCGGCTGGCGGCGTCGTGACCGCCGTCGCCCTGCCCTCGACCCACCGGGTCCGGGTGGTGGCCGTGGCCGCCATGCTGGCCAAGCGGTCGCTGCTGCGCATCGTGCGCATCCCGGCCGCCATCATCCCGACCATCGCCATGCCGGTGTTCCTGCTGATCTCCTTCGGTGGGGCCTTCACCTCGATCACCGCCATCCCCGGCTTCCCGACCGACGACATCTACTCCTGGGTGGCGCCCTACGCCGTCATCCAGGGGGCGGCCTTCGCCGGCGTCGGGGCGTCCCAGGCGGTGGCCGCCGACCTCGAGAACGGCTTCTACGACCGGCTCCTGATGTCGCCCAGCGGCCGGGTCGGCCTCGTCCTGGGACCCACGGTCGCCGCCTTCATCCGGGTCTTCCTGCCCTTCGTGGTGGTGCTGGGCGTGGCCGCCGTCCTCGGCCTCGAGCTGACCGAGGGCGTGGCCGGGCTGGCCATGCTCTGGGTGGCGGCCGAAGGGGTGGCGGTGGTGGCGACGCTCTACGGGCTGGCCATGGTCTACAAGTTCCGGACCCAGCGGTCGGGCTCGCTCATCCAGGTCGGCATCTTCGTGGCCATGTTCCTGTCGGTGGGCCAGGTGCCCCTCGACATCATGGTCGGCTGGCTGCACACCGTGGCCCGCCTCAACCCCATGACCTACATGCTGACCATGGCCCGTCAGGGCTTCGTGGCCGAGATCACCTGGGGCGAGACCTGGCCCGGCCTGTTCTTCGTGGCCCTGGGCCTGGCCGTCTTCGGGTTCCTGGCGGTGCGCGGCATCCGCCGCCTCTCCCAGGACTGAGTTCCCGTGGGGGCTGCGCCCCCAGCTCGCTGGCGCTCGCTCCCCATCGCCGCCGGGCTCCCTGGCGGTCGCGCCGGCGGCCGGACCTGCGGCTGTTTCGCCGGAGGTCCTGAGGCTCAGGCGCCGGCTTCGTCGAGGGCGCGGCGGACGAGGACCCGGGCCAGGTGGCGGCGGTAGGCCTCGGAGCCGTTGAGGTCGCCGGGCGGGTCGGTGCCCTCGTCGGCCACGGCGGCGGCGTCGGCGGCGGAGGCCCCGGCGGCCAGCGCGGCCTCGACGGCGACGGCCCGGGTGGGGACCGAGCCCATGTTGACCAGGCCCACCCCGGGGCGGTCGCCGGTGACGGCGGCCACGCCCACGATGGCCCAGTCCTGGGCCCGGCGGTTGAACTTCTGGAACGACCAGCCCGCCCCGGTGGCCTTGGGGATGCGGATCTCGCAGAGCAGCTCGTCGGGGGCCAGGGCCGTCTCGAGGAAGCCGGTGAAGAACTCGTCCACCGGGATCCGGCGCTCGCCGGCGGGACCTCGCACGACGAGCGTGCCCCCGAGGGCCAGCAGCACGGCGGGATGGTCGGCGGCGGCGTCACCGTGGGCCAGCGCCCCGCCGAAGGTGCCTCGGTGGCGCACCTGGGGGTCGCCCACCTGGCTGGTGGCGTGGGCCAGCAGGGGGAGGTGCTCGGCCAGCAGGGGGCTGGTCTCGAGGTCCCGGTGGCGGGTGAGGGCCCCGATGGCGATCTCGTCGCCCTCGTCCCGGAGGTAGGAGAGGTCCTCGAGGCGCCCGATGTCGACGAGCACCGACGGCACCGCCAGGCGCAGCTTCATCAGGGGCAGGAGCGAGTGGCCGCCGGCCAGGAGCTTGGCCTCGTCGCCGTGCTCGGCCAGCGCGGCCAGCGCCGCCTCGGCCGAGTCGGCCCGGACGTAGTCGAAGGGGGCGGGGATCACGACGCCTCCGCGGCGGCCAGGACGGCGGCGACGATGTTGTGGTAGCCGGTGCAGCGGCAGAGGTTGCCCTCCAGCCCCTCCCGCACCGCGGCCTCGTCGAGGTCGGGCTGCTCGGCGATGAGCGACACCGCCGCCATGACCATGCCCGGGGTGCAGTAGCCGCACTGCAGGCCGTGGTTCTCCCGGAAGGCCTCCTGGACGGGGTGCAGGCCCTCGCCGTCGGCCAGGCCCTCGATGGTGGTCACCTCCCGGCCGTCGGCCTGTACGGCCAGGACGGTGCAGGACTTCACCGACTCGCCGTCGAGCAGGACCGTGCAGGCCCCGCACGACGAGGTGTCGCAACCGACGTTGGTCCCGGTCAGGCCGAGCTGCTCCCGCAGGTGGTGGACGAGCAGCGTCCGGGGCTCGACGTCGTGGGTCGTCGGGGACCCGTTGACGGTGATCGACACGTCCATGGCGTCATCCTGGCACGCCCCGTCGGGGCCGGGATCACACCAGGCCGGGGAAGACGCCGCCGTCGACGAGGAGCGAGGTGCCGGTGACGAAGCCGGCCTGCTGCGAGCAGAGGAACGCGACCACGGCACCGAAGTCGTCGGCGTCACCCAGGCGGCCGACCGGGATGGCGGCGGCGGCCTCGGGGGGCGGGGTGGCGCCGCCGTAGAGCTGGCGGACGCGGTCGGTGTCGTGGATGCCCGGCTGGGCCGAGTTGACCGTGACGCCATCGGCGGCGACCTCGGTGGCCAGCACCTTCAGGAAGGCGGTGAGGCCGGCGCGGGCGGTGGCGGAGGCCATCAGGTGGGGTGGCGGCTGGCGCACGCCCACCGAGGTGATGGCCACGATCCGTCCCCAGCCCTGCTCCCGCATGGCCGGCACGGCGGCCTGACAGAGGGCGATGGCCGACAGCAGGTTGAGGTCGAGGGCGTGGCGGTAACCGTCGAGGTCGGTGCTGGCGAAGGTGCCCGGCGGGGGGCCGCCGGCGTTGGCGACCACGATGTCCAGCGGTCCGCCGAGCGCCTCGGCGGCGGCCTCGGCGAAGGCGGTGGCCCCCTCCGTCGTGCCCACGTCGGCGACGAGCGGC
>CAYTJS010000119.1:0-10435 GCA_964438115.1 uncultured Iamiaceae bacterium | reverse complement strand
TGCTGGTGCCGCCCGAGGAGCTGGCCGACCGGGTCCGCGCCCTGGGCGCCGAGATCACCGTCGACTACGAGGGGCGGCCCCCGCTGCTCGTCGGCGTGCTCAAGGGGGCGTTCATGTTCATGAGCGACCTGGCCCGCCACATCGCCCTGCCGGTCGAGTTCGACTTCATGGCCGTGTCCTCCTACGGAGCCGCCACCCGCACCTCCGGCGTGGTCCGCATCGTGAAGGACCTCGACCTCGACCTGACCGGCCGCCACGTGCTGCTGGTCGAGGACATCGTCGACTCGGGCCTGACCCTGCGCTACCTGCGCCAGAACCTGCTGGCCCGCAACCCGGCCAGCCTCGAGGTGTGCGCCCTCCTCGTCCGCGAGGGGGCCGAGGACGCCGCCGGGCTCAAGTACGTCGGGTTCACGATGCCGCCCGACTTCGTCATCGGCTACGGCCTCGACGTGGCCGAGAAGTACCGCAACCTGCCCTACATCTGTGCCTACAACGAAGAGGTCTGACATGGCCGACCAGGGCCCCGACGGCGGCCTGCCCCCCATCGACCACGCCCGCATCGAGGCGGCCGTGCGCGAGATCCTGGCCGCCATCGGCGAGGATCCCGACCGCGACGGCCTGCTCGACACGCCGGCCCGGGTGGCCCGCATGTACGAGGAGATCTTCGCCGGGCTGCGCGAGTCCCCCGACCACCACCTCTCGGTCACCTTCGAGGCCGACCACGACGAGATGGTGATGGTCCGCGACATCGCCCTGGTCTCGACCTGTGAGCACCACCTGGTGCCGTTCATGGGCAAGGCCCACGTGGCCTACATCCCCAACAACGACGGCCGCATCACCGGCCTGTCCAAGCTGGCCCGGCTGGTCGACGCCTACGCCCGCCGGCCCCAGGTCCAGGAGCGGCTGACCACCCAGATCGCCGACGAGATCGAGCGCACCCTGCAGCCCAAGGGCGTGCTGGTGGTGATCGAGGCCGAGCACCTGTGCATGTCCATGCGGGGGGTCCGCAAGCCGGGCTCCTCCACCGTCACCTCCTCGGTGCGCGGCCTGTTCCGCGAGAACGTGGCCACCCGCACCGAGGCCATGCGCTTCATCGGCAAGTAGCGCCGGGACCGAGCGGGCGGGAGCGGGCGACGGGGCGGCACCGATGAGCCGGCGGCTGGTGGCGGCGGTGATCGTGGCGGTCGTCCTGTCCGTGGGCACCGCCTACGCCTTCGTGCTGCGGGCCGGCGACGGCCCCACCGAGGCCGCGGCGCCCACCACCACGGCGGCGGTGCCGACCACCACGGCCCCGCCGGTCACCACGACCACGGCGCCGCCGTTCCGGGGCCTGGTCGACCCGACGTCGTCGGGCCAGCCCTTCCCCGACGCCACCGTCGAGGGCCTGCTGACCTTCCGGGGCAACCCGACCCGCAGCTGGTACGGCGAGGGGCCGGTGCCCGCCCAACCCCAGCGCCAGTGGTCGTATCCGGGGTCGGCGATGTGCGCCGAGTCGAGCGAGGGCGACGAGACCCGCACCTGGTGCGGCACGGGCTGGACGGGCCAGCCCGCCGTGTTCGAGCGGGACGGGCGCACCTGGGTCGTCTTCGGGGCCTACGACCGCCAGGTCCACTTCGTCGACGCCGCCACCGGCCAGGACATCATCCCGCCGTTCCCCACCGGCGACCTGATCAAGGGCTCGGTCTCCATCGACCCCGAAGGCTTCCCCCTCGTCTACGTCGGGTCCCGGGACAACTACCTGCGGGTGATCGCCTTCGACCGGCCCCAGCCCACCGAGCTGTGGGCGCTGTCGGCCGACGCCGTGTCGCCGACGCTGTGGAACAACGACTGGGACGGCTCGCCTCTGATCCTGGGCGACCACCTGCTGGAGGGGGGTGAGAACAGCCAGTTCCACATCGTGAAGCTGAACCGCAGCTACGGGGCCGACGGCCTGGTCCAGGTGGCGCCCCAGCTCGTCTACAACACGCCGGGCTGGGACGACCAGCTCCTCGCCGAGCTGGGCGACAGCCAGGTGTCGATCGAGAACTCCGTCGCCGTGTCGGGCAACACCGTCTACTTCGCCAACTCCGGCGGGCTGGTGCAGGGCTGGGACCTGACCGGGTTCCGCCAGGGCCGCCCGCCACAACGGGTCTTCCGCTTCTGGACCGGTGACGACACCGACGCCAGCGTCGTGATCGACGACCAGGGCTTCCTCTACGTCGCCTCCGAGTGGGAGCGCACCAACGCCCGCGCCGCCGACGTGGGCCAGATCCTGAAGCTCGACCCCCGGCGCCCGAACCGGCCCGTGGTGTGGTCCATCGACGACCAGGGCACCAACCCCGCCGGGGTCTGGGCCACCCCCGCCCTGCACCGGGACCTGGTGATCGTGGCCACCAACGGCGGGGTCATCAAGGGCATCGACCGGCGGACCGGCGCCGTGCGCTGGGAGTTCACCCTGCCCGGGCCGACGTGGCAGTCGCCGGTGGTCGTCGACGACGTGCTCATCCAGGGCGACTGCAACGGGGTGCTGCACGCCTACGACGTGTCCGACACGACCGTCCAGCCGCCGGAGCTGTGGTCGATCGAGATCGGCGGCTGCATCGAGTCGACCCCGGCGGTGTGGCGGGGCCAGATCTTCTTCGGGACCCGCGCCGGCCTGTTCCACGCCATCGGCGGCCCGCCGCGGCCCTCACCCGGCGGTGGGAACGGGTCGGCGAACCCCCCGGTCACCACGGTGGCGCCTCGGTAGCCTCCCACCCCGTGCGGGCGCTGGTCATGGGGGTCGTGAACGTCACGCCCGACTCGTTCTCCGACGGTGGTCGCTACCTCGACCCCATCGCGGCCATCGCCCACGGGCGCCGGCAGATCGCCGACGGGGCCGACGTGCTCGACGTGGGTGGTGAGTCGACCCGCCCCGGCGCCACCCCGGTCTCGGTGGCCGAGGAGGCCGACCGGGTCCTGCCCGTGATCGAGGCGCTGGCCGGTGAGGTGCGCCTGTCGGTCGACACCCGCCACGAGGCGGTGGCCCGGGCCGCGGTGGCCGCCGGGGCGACCATGGTGAACGACGTGTCGGCGTCGCTGCACGAGGTGGCCGCCGACCTGGGCGTGGCCTGGGTGGCCATGCACATGCAGGGCGAGCCGGGGACCATGCAGGACGCCCCCCACTACGACGACGTGGTCACCGAGGTGCGGGACCACCTGGTCGCCAAGGCCGAGGCGGCGGCCGCCACCGGGGTGACCGAGGTGTGGATCGACCCGGGGATCGGCTTCGGCAAGACCCTCGAGCACAACCTGGACCTGCTCGCCCACCTCGACCGTCTGGTGGCCACCGGCTGGCCGGTGCTGGTCGGCACCAGCCGCAAGTCCTCGCTCGGTGTGATGCTCGCCCGCAGCGACGGGACGGCCGAGCCGCCCGGCACCGACGACCGGTTGGAGGCATCATTGGCCACGGCCACGTGGGCGATGGCCCGCGGAGCGGGCATGCTCCGGGTGCACGACGTGCGGGCGAGCGCCCAGGCGGCCCGGGTCGTGGAGGGAAGGATCGATCACGACATGGCCGGACAGGGGAGTGTTCGCTGATGGCGACCAAGGGCAAGTGGGCCCGGGGCATCGTCCCGCGCAACTTCCACTGGATCGTCAAGGACCAGTTGGCGGTGTGCGAGCGGCCCGGCGGCTACGGCGCCAACCACCGCCGGGTGCGCCGCCAGGAGGAGATCATCTGGCTACGGGAGTCGGGCTTCGGTTGCGTCATCTCGACCATCCCCTCCCCCCACAACC
Organism: uncultured Iamiaceae bacterium; assembly: GCA_964438115.1. Classification (GTDB taxonomy): domain Bacteria; phylum Actinomycetota; class Acidimicrobiia; order Acidimicrobiales; family DATDAH01; genus DATDAH01. Next base: position 6,679 of record CAYTJS010000119.1, on the reverse strand, counting down.
TCCACAACTACGACGAGCTGGGCGTGGCCTGGCAGCACCGTCCCTTCACCGCCGAGGACGACGACGCCGCCTACCTGCTCGAGCTGTACCCGGAGCTGGACCGGCTCCGGGCCGAGGGCACGATGGTCGTGCTCCACGGCGACGAGCTGAGCGACCGCCTCGTGGGCGTCGTCGCCGGCTACGTGCTCTGGGCGGGCCTGCTCGACAACGGCCCGCAGACGATCTCGGTGGTCGAGCGCATGGTCGACCGCCAGATGGGCCCGGCCGGGCGGGGGCTGGTGTCGCTCTCGCTGGGGCTGCGGACCCGTCGCACCACCGGCTGAGAGGGGGACCAGGTGGAACGAGACCGCATCGAACTGCGGGGCCTGCGCGCCATGGGCGTGTGCGGGATCCTGCCCGAGGAGCAGGCCCGGCCCCAGCCGCTGGAGATCGACCTCGACGTCGAGGCCGACCTGGCCGCCGCCGGGGCCAGCGACCAGATGGAGGACACCATCGACTACTCGGCCCTGTGCGCGCTCGCCGAGCGGATCGTGTCGGCCGAGAAGTACCACCTGCTCGAGGCCCTGGCCCACCGCCTGGCCGAGACGGTGATGGCCGACGAGCGGGTGCTGTCGGTGACGGTGGGCGTGCGCAAGCTGCGCCCGCCCGTCCCGCACCACCTCGAGACCTCGGGGGTGCGCATCACCCGCACCCGCGAGCACTTCGCCTAGCGGGCGTGCGGGCCTTCCTCGGCCTCGGTTCCAACCTGGGGGACCGTCGGGCCCTGCTGGCCGAGGCCGTGGCTGCCCTGCCCGACGTGGTGGCCGTGTCGCCCCTCTACGAGACCGACCCGGTGGGCGGTCCCGAGCAGGGTGCCTTCCTGAACCTGGTGGTCGAGCTGGCCACGGACCGCTCGCCCCGTGAGCTGCTGGCCCTCTGCCAGGAGCGCGAGCAGGCCGCCGAGCGGGTCCGCGAGGTGCGCTGGGGGCCCCGGACCCTGGACGTCGACGTGCTCTGGATCGAGGGCGTCACCGTCGACGAGCCCGACCTCGTGGTGCCCCACCCCCGCATGGGGGAGCGTCGCTTCGTCCTCGCCCCCCTACGCGACCTCGCCCCCGACCTCGTCACCGAGGCCCAGGTCGCCGCCGCCGAAGGCGACGTCCACCCCATCGGCCCCCTCTGACCCCTGCCCCACCCCGCCCCATCCCACCCACCCCGAAATTGCGTGAGTTGGTCGCGCTGGGGCTGACCGACTCACGCAATGTCGAGAAGGGTGGATGTCCCGGGGGTTGGGGACACCGGGCCCGGGCGCCTGGGACAACGGCGGGTGGACGCTGCTCGGGACGGACGACTCCCGAGGAGGGACCATGAACAGACTGTGCACGATCGCGGCCGCTGCCGTGGTGATGCTGGGTGCCGGCGCGTGCGCCGACGACGACGCCACCGACGCGGCCGGGGCGGACTCGGCGACGACGGTGACGGTGTCGACGGCCGGGGCCGCCGATGAGTCGGCGCTGACCGATTACTGCGCTGCGGTCGCCGCCGCGGGCGGGGAGGACCCGGATTTCGAGGGGTTCTTCGCCGAGCACCCGGAGCCGACGCTCGACGACTGGGCCGGGTTCCTCCCGGGGGTGGTGGACGGCATCGAGGCCACGCTGGCCGCGGCGAACGACATCACCGCACCGGTTGAAGTGGCCGACGCCCATCAGGATGCAATCGACGCCCTCACGGACATGCGTGACGTCATGCAGGAGTCCCTGGACGCGGCGGCGGCCGGTGACCAGGCCGCCTATGACGCCGCGGAGGAGCGCAACCAGTCCGAGGTCAGCCCCGCCCTGGAGGAGGCGTTCGGCGAGGTCGAGGCGGCCTGCGGTCCCCAGGACTGACCGAAGGTCGCGGGCGTAGGGTGCGGGCAGTGGGGGAGGTCGGACCAGGGGGGAGGTCGGGGCGGGCGACGGTCGTCGTCGTCGCCAGCCTCGCCGTCACCGTGGCCGTCCTGGGCCTCGCTGCCCGTGCCGTCGGCCCGGTATCGCCCGATCCCTACAACGGGTGGCAGTTCGTCATCGGGCTGTCGGCCGTGGGGATCGGGACCTTCGTGGGCTGGAAGCGCCCCGACCACCCCATGGGTCTGGTGCTGCTCGCCGCCGGCCTGGCGGTGTGGGCGACCTTCGCCACCAAGAACGGGCTGGACTGGCTCTTCACCCACCACCCGGGTCAGGAGCAGCTGGGTCGGGCGATCCTCGCTGTCGGGATCTCCGGGTGGATCGTCTGCCGGGGGATCATGGTGTGCCTGGTCCCCCAGGCGTTTCCCGACGGCTTCTCCCGCCATCACGCCGCCCGGGCCCTGCGGTGGGCCTCGGTCACCATCATCGCGGCCACGGCGCTGGCCCATGCCCGGGTCAACACCATCGAGCACTTCATGGGCCAACCGTCGGCGGGTCTGGCCGCCACCGCCGAGGACCTGCTGCCCTGGGGGCACCGGGCCATCCTGGTGTGCGGGGCCCTGGCGGTGGCCGACCTCGTGTGGCGCACGGTCCGGGCCGACCCGGCGGTCCGCCGTCAGCACCAGTGGTTCGTCGCCGCCACCCTCGCCCTCGAGCTGCCGCTGGTCCTCGGGATGTTCGACCAGTTCGTGGTCGACCTGGAACCGGCGCTCGATCGGGCCGAGCTCTGGGTTTCGGCACTGCTCCCCGTCGTGCTGGCGGTGGGCATCCTCCGCCACGGCCTCCTCGACATCAGCGTCGTGGTGCGGCGGGCCACCCTCCTCACGCTGGTCAGCCTGGTGCTGGCCGCGCTCTACGCCGTGACGGTGGCCGTGGCCGCCACCGTCACCCCCGACGGCTCGGTCCTGCCCGCCTTCATCGGTGCCGGGGTGATCGCGGTGTCGTTCAGCCAGGTCCGTGGCGGGGTGGAACGCCTCGTGGCCCGACGACTGTTCGGGTCCCGTGATGACCCCTACCTCGCCCTGGCGGCCCTCGGGAGCCGGGTCGAGGCGGCCCCGCCGAGCGAGAAGGCGCTGCAGACGGTCACCGACACGATCTGTGAGGAGCTGCGGATCCCCTGGGCCGCGGTCGACCTCGATCTCGACGACGGCCCGGTAAGGGTCGCCCTCACCGGCATCCAGGTGGCCGGGGGCGAAGCGTTCGCGCTGCAGCACCGGGGGGTCGACCTGGGTCGGCTCCTCGTCGGTCGCCGCACCCCGGAGGAAGCGTTCAGCGACGGCGAGCATCGGCTGCTGGCCGCGCTGGCCCGCCAAGCGGGCGTGCTGGCCCACAACGCGACCCTGACCGAGGCCCTGCGTCGGTCCCGGATCGTCCTGTTGAACGCCCGGGAGGAGGAGCGGCGACGCATCCGGGCCGACCTCCACGACGGCCTGGGCCCGACCCTGGCGACCGTCGCCCTGGGCCTCGGTGCCGCCGGGGAGCGGTTGGCGGCCGACGACGACCTGGGGCCGCTGCTGGGTGACCTCGAGCGCGAGTTGCAGACGGCGATCGCCGACGTGCGAGCCTTGGTCTACGACCTGCGCCCCGCCGCCCTCGACGACCTGGGCCTGGTCACGGCCCTGCGGCGGCACGCCGAGGCGGTGGCCCGCCGGACGGCCGATAGCAGTCGCCCGCTGAGCGTCGAGGTCGATGCCCCCGAAACGCTCCCGGTATTGCCGGCCGCCGTGGAGGTCGCGGCCTACCGCGTCGCCCTCGAGGCCCTGACCAACGTCGCCCGTCATGCCCGGGCATCGTGGTGTGGGGTGGCGTTGGACACCGATGAACTGGGTCTCGCCCTCACCGTGGCCGACGACGGGATCGGCCCGGGCGGAGACCGGTTCGATCCTGGGGTCGGCGTGGCGTCCATGCGAGAACGGGTGGAGGAGCTCGGCGGGCGCTTCCGGATCGAGCCCCGACCCGGCTCGGGCACCGTGATCCGGGCGTGGATGCCGCTTCCCGCCCCGGTCCCCGGATGACGCCCATCCGGGTGCTCGTGGTCGACGATCACCCGACCTTCGTTCGGGCGGTCTCCATGTTGCTCGACGCCGACGAATCGATCGTGGTGGTGGGCACCGCCGCCGACGGTCACGCGGGCGTGGCCCGGGCCCTGCAGGACCAACCCGACGTGGTGCTCATGGACCTGAACATGCCGGGCCTGGACGGGATCGAGGCCACAGGCCGGATCGTCGAGGCGGCGCCCCACGTGGCGGTCATCGTCCTCACGATGTTCGACGACGACGAGAGTGTGCTGGCCGCGATCCGCCGCGGGGCCCGCGGCTACCTCTTGAAAGGTGCCCGTCAGGACGAGATCCGTCGTGCCGTGCACGCCGCCCACGCCGGCGAGGCCCTGTTCGGCCCGGGCATCGCCCGCAAGCTGGCGGCCCTGGTGGAGCCGGTCGACCGGCCCCGACCGTCGGAGTCCTTCCCGCAACTCACCGTCCGCGAGGCCGAGGTGCTCGACCGGGTGGCCCGGGGGCTCGACAACGCCGCCGTGGCCCGGGACCTCTACCTGAGCGAGAAGACCGTCCGGAACTACGTGTCGACCGTGCTCACCAAGATCCATGTGGCCTCGAGGGCCGAGGCCATCGTCGTCGCCCGCGAAGCCGGGATGGGCCGCACCCCCTGACCCGAAATTGCGTGAGTTGGTCACCCTCAGGCGGACCAACTCACGCAATTTCGGGGGATACTCGGGCGATGCGAGCGCTGTTGGTCGAGGAGTTCGGGCCGCCCGAGCGGCTGCGGGTGGTCGAGCGGCCCGAGCCGGAGCCGGGCCCCGGGCAGGTACGGATCCGGGTCGAGGCGGCGGGGGTCAACTACGTCGACGCCATCATGGCCAACGGCGGCTACCAGATCACCCCGAACCTGCCGTACGTGCCCGGCTCGGAGGTGGCGGGCACCGTCGACGCCGTCGGCGAGGGCGTGACGACCCGCGCGGTGGGCGACCGGGTGCTGGCCTCCTGCGGGTTCGGTGGGTTCAGCGAGGCGGTGGTGGTCAAGGCCGACCAGGCCCTGCCCGTCCCCGACGCCCTCGACACCGCCACCGCCGCCACCATCGTCCAGGCCTACGCCACCGGGCTCTTCGCCCTGGAGCGCCGGGCCCGGCTGGCCGAGGGGGAGTCCCTCCTCGTCCTCGGCGCCGGGGGCGGTGTGGGGCTGGCCGCCGTCGACCTCGGCGTCGCCCTGGGCGCCCGGGTCATCGCCGCCGCCTCCAGCCCGGACAAGCGCGACCGGGCCCTGGCCGCCGGGGCCGGGGCCGCCATCGACTACACGACCGAGGACCTGAAGGCCCGGGCCCGCGAGCTGGCCGGTGGCACCGGCGTCGACGTGGTCTACGACCCCATCGGCGGCGACCTGGCCGAGCCGGCCCTGCGGGCGCTGGGCGACTTCGGCCGCTACCTGGTCGTCGGCTTCGTCGGGGGCATCCCGAAGCTGCCCACCAACCAGGTCCTGCTCCGCAACCGCTCGGTGGTCGGCGTCGAATGGGGTGGCTGGGCGATCTTCCACGCCGACGAGAACGCGGCGCTCATCGACCGGCTGCTCGCCCTCGTGGCCGAGGGTCGGCTGCATCCGACGGCGCCCACGCCCTTCACCCTCGAGGAGGGTCCCCAGGTGCTGGCCGACCTCGTCGGCCGCCGTCTGGCGGGCAAGGCCGTGCTCGTCCCGTGATCGGCTGACCGTGCGCCTGCGGGTCATCGGGCCCGGACGGGCCGGCGGCGCCCTGGCCGCGGCCCTGGCCCGGGCGGGCTGGACCGTGGCCGACCCCGTCGGTCGGGGCGGTGTCCTCGCCGGCGCGGCCGCGGATGTCGACCTGCTGGTCGTGGCCACGCCCGACGGGGCCATCGCCGAGGTGGCGGCGGCCGTGACCCCGGTGCCCACGACCGTCGTCGCCCACCTGGCTGGCTCCCTCGGTCTCGAGGTGCTGGGCGACCACTCCCGGGTCGGCGCCCTGCACCCCCTCGTCGCCCTCCCCGACGCCGAGGTCGGCGCCGACCGCCTGGCCGCCGGCGCATGGTTCGCGGTGGCCGGCGACCCCCTGGTCGGGACGGTGGTGGCCGACCTGGGCGGTCGATCGTTCACGGTGGACGACGCCGACCGCACCCGGTACCACGCCGCCGCCGTCATCGCCTCGAACCACCTGGTCGCCCTGCTCGGTCAGGTGGAGCGGGTGGCGCCCGACGGCGTGCCGCTGGCCGCCTTCCTCGACCTGGTCCGGGGCACCGTCGACAACGTGGCCGCCCTCGGCCCCGCCGCCGCCCTGACCGGTCCCGTGGCCCGCGGCGACTGGGACACCGTCGCCCGCCACCTGGCCGCCCTGCCCGAGGACGAGCGGGCCGGCTACGAGGCGATGGTCGACCTGGCCCGCAGACTGGTCGGGTGAAGGTCCTCGCCACCATCGCCGAGACCCGGGCCGCCCTCGACGAGGTCCGCCGGGCCGGGGGCACGGTCGGGCTGGTCCCCACCATGGGCTACCTCCACGACGGCCATCTGTCGCTGATGGCCGCGGCCCGGGCCGACAACGACCTGGTGGCGGCCACCATCTTCGTGAACCCCCTCCAGTTCGCTCCCGGCGAGGACCTCGACGCCTATCCCCGCGACCCGGAGGGGGACCGGGCCAAGGCCGAGGGGGCCGGGGTCGACGTGCTCTTCACCCCCGACCGGGCCGAGATGTACCCCGAGCCGGTGCTGACCACGGTGTCGGTGGCCGGCCTGTCGTCCTC
>CAYTJS010000118.1:0-10476 GCA_964438115.1 uncultured Iamiaceae bacterium | reverse complement strand
GGGCGAACTCGTCGCGGAAGGCCTCGTAGCCGTCCTGGGCCATGCCCCAGCGCAGGGCGTTCACGGTCAGCAGGGCCACCGGCTCCTCGGCGCCGGCCGCGGCCGCCCGGAGCCGCGCCACCGCCTCGTCGGGCTGGTCGACGATCTCGGTGCGCAGCCCCTGCTCGTCGAGGAGACGGGCCAGCGCCGCGCTGGTGGCGGCGAAGTCGTGGAGTGGGCCGCCGGAGAGCAGCAGGTGGCGGCTCACGCCCCCGGCCCGCCGTCGCCCTCCGGCCCGACCGAGTCGACCGCCGCCGGACGGGGGAGGGTGGCGATCACGCTCATGGTCACCCCGCCGTCCACCAGCAGCTCGGTGCCGGTGACGTAGGCGGCGGCGTCGGACAGGAGGTAGAGCACCGCCCCGGCGACGTCGGCGCCGGTGCCCAGCCGACCGAGGGGCACCGCCCCCTCCCGGCGGCGGCGGACCTCGGGGTCGGCGTAGATGGGTTCGGACATCCCGGCGTCGATGAGCCCGGGGGCGACGGCGTTCACACGGATGCCGTGCCGGCCCCACTCCAGGGCCATCTGCTGGGTCAGGCGGGCCACGGCCGCCTTGGTCGCCCCGTAGGCGCCGGCATTGGGGCCGGGGGCCACGCCGTTCATCGAGGTCACCGCCACCACGGACCCGCCCCGCCCGGCCGCGATCATGCGGCGGGCCACGGCCCGGGCGGTGACGAAGGTGCCGGTGAGGTTCACCTCGACCACGTCCCGCCAGTCGGTGTCGGTCAGGTCGAGCAGCGGTCCGAACCGCACGATCCCGGCGTTGGCCACCAGACCGTCGGGGGCGGGTCGGCCCGTGGCCTCCGCCAAGCGGCCGAGGGCGGCCTCCACCTCGTCGGCCCGGGTCGTGTCGGCCTCGAGGGCCACCGCCGCCGGCCCCAGGTCCGCGGTGACGGCACCGGCGGCGGCGGCGTCGCGGTCGAGGACCCCGACCGTCCACCCTGCCCCCGCGGCCGCGGCGGCCACGGCCGCGCCCAGGCCCCGCCCGGCGCCGGTGACCAGCACCGTCCGGGCCGGCGCCTCAGCCATCGAGCTCCCGGGCCACATCGGCCACGACCCGGCGCTGCTCGTCGTCGAGCCCGGCCAGGCGGGCCTCGGTCAGCTCGTCGCTGAAGCGCAGCCGGTCGGCATCGGCCAACTCGTCCACCGTGGGCATCCAGGCCGAGTGCAGCAACATGGGGACGCACTCGTTGCCCGGCGCCTTGAGGACGGCCACGGGGCCGTCGCCCACCCGGGCGGCGTCGAAGAGCTCGATGCGCAGACCGCCGTCGCTCAACACCGGTTGGACGACGTAGCCGTCGTGGCCGCCGGGCTCGCCGCCGGCGTAGTTGCTGGCCGACGGGTCGGCACCGTTGTCGCGGGGCGCGAAGGTCGGCGAGGTGATCAGGTCGCTGGTGTCGGCGTACTCCCAGCGGGCCTTCAGTTCCATGCTGCCCCGCTCGAAGGTGGCCAGGTAGCCCGGCGTCTCCTCGGCGACCTGGTCCAGGTCGATGCGCCCCTCGTAGAGACGGGCCGCCCGCTGGGTGATGCGCCCCGGACGGCAGCCCTGGTAGCTCACGTGGTGCAGCGTCGGCGCGAGCATCCCCTCGGTGCTCCAGTCCATGGCGGAGAGCTGGAGGTTGAAGGTCCAGTCCTCCCGGCACCGGCCGTGCTCGACGACCCGACCCGTCTCGGGGTCGAAGACGATCTCGGTGATCGTCTCGGGGGCCATGGCCATGTTGTAGAGGCCGGCCGACGACGGCGGGACCGGGTTGCCGTGGATGTCGACGTCGTCGGGGCGCACGTAGAGCCCGAGGTCCATGAGGTCCATGCCCTCCCACACGACCGAGATGCCGTCGCGGTCGTCGTAGCGGGCGTAGAAGTGGCCGTTGGGCGGCGAGACCGTGAAGCAGGCCGGGGCGATGGGGGTGCCCGACGGGAGGGCGAACAGGTCGTCCTTGCGCACCAGCCAGACCGGGGCGGCGTCGTCGATGGTGACCGACCGCTCCCCGCCGAACATCTCGTCGGGGTCGGCCTTGAAGTTGCCCGAGTCGCAGAGGATGACCCAGTCACGGGTCTGGCTGACGGTGTGGGTGGAGCCGGGGAAGGAGATGCCCTCCAGCGGCCAGTGCTTCACCTCGGTGCCGTTGCGGTCCCACCAGACCACCGAGGGCCGCATGCCGAAGGTCGGCTCCATGACCGGCTCGAGCTTGGTGGTCCACAGGCCGTCGCGCTCGGGGTCGGCGACGGGGTGGGCCGACGAGAAGAGGAAGGGCAGGACGGTGTCGCCGAACATCGACGGCCCGCCCCAGCTGTCGACGTGGCCGACCTCGGCCACGTACTCGAGGGTGCCGGGGTGCAGCTCGACCGGGCGGCCGGCGTCCCAGGTGGCGAACAACCGGTCACCCCAGGGCAGAGGCGCCGTGTTGGCGGCGTTGGGGGCGCCGAAGGGCGAGGTGAAGCCGACCGGGCTGGCGGTGAAGGCCTCCGGCATGGCGTCGTGGATGCGCTTGCTCGGGCTCTCGATGGTGGCGCTGCGCCAGGCGAAGCGGCCGGCGCCCGCCCCGTGGGTCCCGGGCGTGAGCGAGAGGCGGATCACCGCCCCGAAGTCGAAGATCCCGTAGGGCAGGCCACTGGCGAGCCGGGGGGCGGAGAAGTACATCTCCCCCGAGATGTCGGTGGGCCAGGTCCCGGCCACGACCTCGAGGTCGAGGTCGCGGTGCTGGGCGGTGGTCAGGCTCTCGGGTGTGGGCATCGGGCTTCCCCTCGCGGTGGTCGTCGGCGGCCGGCCGGCGACGCGGTCACGTCACTTAACACTGTTTACTACGCTGGGCCGACGCCGGGAGCCCGGCGCCCACCGAGCCCAGGGAGAACCATGGACGCGACCCTCGAGGCGGCCATCCGCCAGGAGCTGGCCGACAACCGCGACCGCACCGCACCGCCCCCCGACGCCGTGCCGGTGCCCCCCATCCCCGCCGGGCGCTACCACGACCCCCGGCTGTTCGCCCTCGAGCAGGAGCACCTGTGGCGCCGGACCTGGCTCTACGCCGCCCACACCTCCCAGCTCCCCGAGCCGGGCGACCACCTGCGCTTCGAGCGCTCCGGCGCCCCCCTCGTGGTGGTCCGGGGCCAGGACGGCGTGGTCCGGGCCTTCTACAACAGCTGCCGCCACCGCGGGGCACCGGTGGTGCGCGACGCCTGCGGCACGGCCAAGCGGCTGACCTGCCAGTACCACTCCTGGTCCTATGACCTGGAGGGGCACCTGAAGGCCGTGCCCAGCGCCCGGGACTTCGCCGGCCTCGACACCGAGGCGCTCGGGCTGGTGCCGGTCCGTTGCGAGACCTGGGAGGGGTGGATCTTCGTCAACGAGGACCCCGACGCCCCGCCGCTGGTCGACTTCCTCGGCCCGCTGTGCGACCAGATGGTCGAGGTGAACGGGCCGGGCCTGCGCCGACTGGGGACCCAGGTCCACCACGTGCCGGCCAACTGGAAGGCCATGGTCGACGCCTTCCTCGAGGTGTACCACATCCGCACCGTGCACCCCGACAACGCCGCCCTGCTCTACGACGACTCGACGGTGACGGTGGCCATGCTCCCCCACGGCCACAGCCGGCTGTCGGTGGCCGTCCGGCCCGAGCTGTTGGGCGTGATGGATCCCTCCCCCGAAGCCGACAACCCGTCGGTGGGTGCGCTCTGGCGCGAGACCAGCACCTCGTTCGGCTGGTTCCCCAACATCGTGGCCGCCCTCGACACGGGGGCCTTCCCGCTCCTGTGCATGTGGCCCGTCGACGCCGGCGCCACCGAGCTCGAGCTGGTCTGGTTCGCCCCCGACTGGGGCGACGGCGACCCGCCCGAGGAGCACGTCATGCGCATGACGCTCTTCGAGACGGTCATGGCCCAGGACACGGCGAACATGGGCGGCATCCAGGCCACCGTCGAGTCCCGGGGCGCCCGACCGCTGCAGATCGGCTGGCACGAGCGCCTCATCCACCACTTCCACCGGGCCGTCGACCTTGCGCTGGACGGTGCGGTCCCGGCCGACCTGGCCGTCTCCGACGCCCTCGACCGCTTCGTCGAGACCGGCTGACCGGACGCCCTCGGTTAACACTGTTAAGCTCCCCCACGGGCCTCCTGGCCGCACGGGGCCGGGTCCCTCACCTCACGAGAACGGAGCCCGCATGGCCACCGCCACCACCCCGGTCGACCCCATCGTCGGCCGGGTGACCAACCGGGACCACCAGCCCGACCTGTCCGGCCACCGCTTCCCGGTGGCCGACGAGGTCGACATCGCCGACTGCCCGGTCACCGGCACCCTGCCCGACGGCCTCCGGGGCGCCTTCGTCCGCAACGGCCCCAACCCCGCCTTCGAGCCCATCGGGCGCTACAACGCCCTCGACGGTGACGGGATGCTGCACGCACTGACCTTCGGCGACGACGGCACGGTGTCGTACCGCAACCGCTGGGTCCGGTCACGGGGCCTGCTGGTCGAGGTGGCCCGGGGCGAGGCGGTCTACCCGGGGTTGGGCGACGTGATGAACTTCCCGAGCCCGGAGGTGACCGGTGAGGCCGGGCCGGTGAAGAACCCGGCCAACACCCACGTGATCGAGCACGCCGGCCGCCGCCTGGCGCTGTGGGAGGGCGGCCCACCCACGGAGGTGACCGCCGACCTCGACACCGTCGGCGAGTACGACTTCGACGGCCGCCTGCAGGGCGCCATGACCGCCCACCCCCGCCTCGACCCCCGCACCGGCGAGATGCTGATGTTCGGCTATTCGCTGTTCGAGCCGTACCTGCGGTACCACGTCGTGGACGCCGACGGGACCCTGAGCCACAGCGTCGACCTCGACCTGCCGGCCCCGGTGATGATGCACGACATGGTCATGACCGAGGACCACGCCGTGTTCCTCGAGTCCCCCTTCGTGTTCGACCTGGCCAACCTGGGCCACGGACCCATGGTCCGCTGGATGCCCGAGCGGGGCGCCCGCATCGGCGTCCTGCCCCGACGGGGGAGCGCCGAGGACCTCCGGTGGTTCGAGATCGAACCCGGCCACGTCCAGCACTTCTGGTCGGGCTGGGCCGACGGCGACCGGATCGAGTTCCACGGCTGCCGCTACGACGACCCGGACTTCGGGATCGACAACACCACCCCCCTCGACGAGCGCTCGGCCAAGGACCACAACGCCCGCCCGGCCCGCTTCTGGGTCGACCTGGCCGCCGGGACCGCCGGCTGGGAACCGATGGACGACCTCGACGGGGACTTCAACCGCATCAACCCCGCCTACGACGGCGTGGCCGTGCGTCACCTCTACATGTCGGGCTTCACCCAACCCGACCGGCACCTGGGCGACTTCGACGCCGTCGTCAAGTACGACGACGCCACCGGTGAACGGACGATCTGGAGCGCGGGACCGGAGGGCCACGTCGGCGAGAGCGTCTTCGCCGCCGACCCGGCCGGCACCGCCGAGGACGACGGCTGGCTGATCAACGCCGTCCACCGCGACGGGCAGGACACGACCGACGTGGTGATCCTCGACGCCCGCGACCTCGCCGCCGGCCCCGTCGCCACCGTCCACGTCCCCCGGCGGATGCCGTTCGGCTTCCACGCCAACTGGTTCCCGGCGGTGGCGTCGTGAATGGCGCCCGACGGGTCGCCGGGCTGCTGGTGGCGGCGCTGGCCCTGCTCGTCGCCGCCTGCGGCGACGACGACCCGAACGCCACCACCCCGGCGGCCGCCGACCCGGCCCTCCCGCCCGGGGCCGAGGACCTCCCCGGCCGGTACGCCCACTACGACGTGGTCGCCTACGAGGGCGACGGCATGAAGACGCTGATCATCTCCTACGGCTTCACCGACTACGACCTCGTCGACGGCGAGCTCATCTCCGACGACTCCTTCTGCTTCTCGGAGTTCCGCAGCGACCAACCCATCGACGTCGCCTTCTCCGACGCCGCCACCCAGGCCATCCGACCCGTCCCCGTGGCGGTCGAGGTGACCGAGGCGGACGGCCGGCTCCGGGTGTCGCGGCCGGCCACGCCCACCGGGATCGGCGTGCGGCTGGAGGACCCCGCCAACGACCCGCTGCCCACCGACCCCGACGACCCCCGCATCGCCGACGACGACGACGACGGCAAGCCGGGCGTCACCGCCACCATCACGGTCACCCCCGAGCTGAGCGGCGAGATCTACCTCGCCCGTCGGGAGATCTTCGCCTACGACGCCGAGGTCCAGCCGGACGGCTCCCTGGTCGGCACCGTCGACGACGACTCCGAGCAGCTCGTCATCGGCGCCTCGGACCCGGCCTTCGAGACGGGGGGCCAGTGGGTCCAGCACCCCGACCCGACGAAGAGCCCGATCATCCTCCTCCCGGTGGAGCGCTCGTGGGACTGCGAGCGCCTGCGGGCCGGACGCGACGACCTGTTCCCGCCCACCCCCGAGGTGGACTGGTGACCACGGGTCGGCTCGGCCGCGCCCTGCTGGTGACGGCCCTCGCCGGGCTGGTGGCGGTGGCCTGCGGGGACGACGGCACGACCTCGACGGTGGCGGACACCACGGCACCGACGGCGGCGGGGACCGAGCCGGCGGAGCCGGTCCCCGCCGCCGTCCAGCAGGTCGACATCGTCGGCACCGAGTACACCTTCGACCTGCAGACCGACGCCGCCCTGACCCCCGGCTGGACCGCCGTCTCGTTCCGCAACGACGGTGCCGAGGCCCACCAGGTGATGTTCGCCCGCCTGAAGGACGGCGTGGACCTGACCCAGCTGGCCGAAGTGGCCGGGGACGACTCGTCGGGCTCGGCCGCCATCGAGTTCGTGGACATGATCGGCGGGGTCAGCTACATCGGCCCGGGCCAGTCCATCGACGCCATGGTCGACCTGCCCGCCGGGACGGTCATGGCCATGTGCTACGTCCCGGCGCCCGACGGCACCGCCCACGCCCTGCTCGGCATGTCCACCGTCCTCACCGTGGAGGAGGGCGGCACCGCCCCCGCGGCCGACGACGAGCCCCCGACCGTCCGGGGCACCATCGAGCTGGCCGACGACGGCTACCGGATCCCGTCCCCCCTGCGGGCCGGCTGGTACCGGGTGGTCAACACCGACGAGGGCACCGACGGCGAGGGCCTGCACGAGCTCTCCATCCTGCGCCTGGACCGACCGCTCCGCGACGGCGAGGCCGAGGACGTGATCGCCGACCTGGCCGCCAACGCCACCCCGTCGGTGGGCCTCGAGGCCCTCGGCGGGCTGGGTGCCATCTCGCCGGGGTTCGAGGGCTATCTCCACCTCGACCTGCCGCCCGGCGACTACCTGGCCGTCGACTTCATGCCCGACCCCGGCGACCCCCGCCCCCACCTGCTCGACGGCTACTACGCCGTCTTCAGCCCGTGACGGCGTCGAAGCGCACCGGGTAGGTCGCCCAGTAGCCCCGGGCCGACGCCGGATCCAACCGGGGCGGGTCGTCGGGGTCGGGCCGGACCCCGGCCTCCAGGGCGGCCCGCACGGCCACGGGCACCAGCCCGTACAGGTGGGCGGCGGCCGGATCGTCGGCCCCGACGCCCGTCGCCTCACCGCCCGCCGCCAGGTACTGGCCGATGCAGGCGTGCATGCCCAACCCGAAGCTCAGGCCCCAGCGCCCCACTCCCGGCGGGAGGTCGCGATCGGGGTCGAAGCGGTCGACGTCAGGACCGAAGACCGTCACGTCGCGGTTGGCCGCCATCAGGTCGATGACGACCTTGTCGCCGCGGGCCACCCGGCGGCCGTCGGCCAGCTCGAGGTCGTCGAGGGCCCAACGGGCGGCGACGGGGCTGGACGGCTGCAGGCGGACGGTCTCGTGCACACAGCGCTGCAGGAACTCGGGGTCCTGGCGGGACCGGGCCACCCCGTCGGCCCCGAGGACGAAGACGTTGTGAAGGGTCCGCACGAAGGCGGTGGCCGACGTGTGGGCCCCGGCCAGCAGGTAGAAGCAGGTCTCCCGCAGCACGACCTCGTCGGGCAGGCTGAGGTCGTCGAGGTTGCGCAGTAGGACCGTGAGCACGTCCCGGGGCAGGTCGTCCTCGCCGATCTCGCCCGCCGCCAGTCGGTCCAGCTCGGCCCGGCGCCGGCGCACGGACGGCCGGAGGAATTCTTCGTCGAAGGCGGCGAGGGCGGCGGCCACCTCGGCCCGCTTGGCCTCGCGGTCGCCGGTGTGGTGGGCGAGGGTGGCGCCCTCGACGAACAGCATGAGGTAGTCGTAGAGGCGGGTCGTCTCCTCGACGGTGCGCTGGGGGCGGTCCACCCCGGCGGTGAAGGCCGACAGGTTCATCATCATCTGGTGGCTGAGGCTCACCAGCTCGGCCCGCCCGGCGGCCACGTGCGGGGCCAGGGTCTCCTCGACGATGGGTGGGAAGAGGTCCCGCTCGTAGCGCACCTGGGTGTCGCGCCGGAACAGGCGGTTCTCCAGCCGGCGCCGGGCCCGGTGCTCGTCGCCGTGCAGGTTGACCAGCACATCGGCCATCACCACGTCGCCCTCGTCGTAGAGGGCCTGGCGGAGGGCCTTCTGACGGAAGGCGTCGCGGGCGCCCTCGTAGGTGTCGACGGTGACCACGGTCGGCTCGGTCATCGTCGCCTCACGGGTTGACCCGGTCCCAGGTGAGCAGCTCGGTCGACCAGTTCCCGACCTTCTCCATGGGAAGCGGGGCCCGGGTCGGCCACGGTCGGTCGAGGGCGACGGCCCGCCCCCGGCTGAACACGTGCCGCAGGCGACGCTTGTCCCCCAGCACCGTCACGTCGGTCGCCGGGTCGCCGTCGACCACCAGCACGTCGGCGGCGGCGCCCACGGCGACCACCCCGATGCTGTCGAGTGGGCGCCGCAGGGCGATGGCCCCGCTGCGGGTGGCACAGCTGATGGCCTCGAGGGGCGTGAGCCCGAGGACCTCGACGAACACCTCCATCTCGCGGGCGTGCCAGTGGCCGTAAGGCGTGAGGGCGAAGCCGCTCTCGGACCCGCACAGCAGCGGGACGCCGGCGTCGTAGGCCACCCGCAGCTGCTCGGCGGTGGCCTGGATCTCGCCCCGGAAGAGGTCGACCTGGGTGGTCATGGCCCCCACGGCGCCCCCGTGGTCGGCCAGGTTGGCGAGGAAGGTGAAGGTGGGTGCCACCGCCGCCCCGGCCTCGACGACGGCGGCCACCGACGCCTCGTCGAGGAAGCTGGCGTGCAGGATGAGGTCGACACCGGCCTCGGCCGCCAACCTCGTCGACTCGGCGCTGCGGCAGTGGGCGACGACGGGGGTGTCGAGGGCATGGGCCGTGTCGGTCACCGCCCGGAGCTCGTCGGCCGACCAGACGGTCAGCTCGCCCCGACGGTTGGGCAGCGAGCCGGTCACGTGGACCTTGATCCAGTCGGCGCCGTACTTCACCTGTTGGCGGGTCGTGCGCACGATCTCGTCGCGGTCGGTCATCACGTGCGCGTAGCCGATCCGCCCCTGGTCGGGGATGAGCCGGCCGGCCGTGCCCCCGGCGGCGGTGAGCAGGGCGTTCAGGCCGGCGGCCATGCGGGGCCCCTCGACCAGGCCGGCCTCGATCCCGTCGCGGAGGGCGGGGCCGAGGTCGTGGATGCAGTCGGCGTCGAGGAAGCCGGTGACGCCGGCCCGCAGCAGCTTGGGCACGTTGAAGGCGGCCAGGAGCATGCTCGTCGCCGGGGGACGGTGGAAGAACAGCTCGTCGTTGCTGGCGGGCTCGCCGAAGGTGATGTGGCAGTGGGCGTCGATCAGGCCCGGCATCACCGTGCAGCCGGTCGCATCGACCACCTCGGCGTCGGCCACGGCCGCACCCGCGGCCCCCGGGCCCACGGCGACGATGCGATCCACCTCGAGGAGGACGTCGGTCCCCGCCTGCGGTGGGGCCCCGGTCCCGTCGACGACGGTGCCACCGGTCAGGAGGACCTGGGTGGTGCTGGCGGTCTCGGTCATCGTCTCCCCACGGCGCTGGTGAACGATGTTAACCACACCGGCCGGTGATGCCCGGCGGAGGTCGGACGTGGCATGGTGCGGGGCGTGACCGCACGGGAGGACTTCACCGACGAGGAGTGGGCGCGCCTGCGGGGGGCGCCGGTGCTGGTCGCCCTGGGCGTGGTCGAGGTCGACCCCAGCGACACCCTGACCCGGGCCCGCGAGCTCCACGTCGTCGACGCCGAGCTGGAGCGGGTGTGGAACCACGGCTCCGACAACGAGCTGGTCCGTCTCGTCGCCTACGCCCTGGCCGAGGACGACAGCCACCGCCTGGCCGGGGCCGGTGCCGGCGTGCCCGACGTGGGCACGGTGTCGGACCGGGTCCTGGTGGCGATGGGCCTGCTCCAGCAGGTGCTGGTGGCCAAGGTCCCCGCCCCCGTCGCCGCCGGCTTCCGCCAGTGGCTGCTCGGCATCGCCGAGGAGACCGCCGACGCCGGCAAGGAGGGCACCGCCGGCATGGCCGGGCCCCGGGTCAGCGTCG
>CAYTJS010000117.1:0-10490 GCA_964438115.1 uncultured Iamiaceae bacterium | reverse complement strand
TGCGCTTCGGCCCCCTCGACGACCCCCGCAGCCGCTGGATCGCCGAGGGCGTGGTCGCCGGCATCAGCGGGTACGGCAACTCCGTAGGGGTGCCCACCGTCGGCGGCGAGGTGGTCTTCGACGAGACCTACCGGGGCAACCCGCTGGTGAACGTGCTCTGCCTCGGGGTCATGCCCAAGGACCGCCTGGTGCTGGGTCAGGCCTCGGGCGAGGGCAACCTGGCCGTGCTCCTCGGCTCGTCGACCGGTCGCGACGGGATCGGCGGGGTCAGTGTGCTGGCCTCGGCCGGCTTCAGCGAGGAGGGCGACGCCGACAAGCGCCCGTCGGTGCAGGTGGGCGACCCCTTCGAGGAGAAGCGCCTGATCGAGGCCTGCCTCACCCTCCTCGACGCCGGCCTGGTGGTCGGCATCCAGGACTTCGGCGGCGCCGGTCTGACCTGTGCCACCTCCGAGACCGCCTCGCGGGCGGGCATGGGCATGGACGTGAACGTGGCCGCCGTCCGCCGCCGGGAGCCGGGCATGGAGCCCTTCGAGGTGATGACCAGCGAGTCCCAGGAGCGGATGCTGGCCATCGTCGAACCCGGCGACCTCGACGAGGTCCTGGCCATCTGCGCCCGGTGGGAGGTGGCCGCCGACGTGGTCGGCCGGGTCACCACCGGCGGGGCCCTGCGGGTCCTCGACGGCTGGGACGGCGAGGTGCTGGCCGAGGTGCCCGCCTCGTCGCTGCACGACGCCGCCCCCCTCTACGACCGGCCCCAGGAGCGCCCGCCCCGGCCCGCCGACCACGCCGCCGACGTCGACGTGGTCCCCGAGGACGCCGGTGCCGACCTCCTGGGCCTGCTCTGTGACACGTCCTGGGTGTGGACCCAGTACGACCACCAGCTCTTCCTCAACACGGTCGTCGGCCCCGGCGACGACGCCACGGTCCTGCGCCTGAAGCACCCCACCTCGGGCGAGGACACCGGGCGGGGCCTGGCCCTCACCACCGACGGCAACCACCGCTGGTGCGCCGTGGACGCCCGCCACGGCACGGCGATGGTGGTGGCCGAGGCCGTCCTCAACCTGGCCTGCGTCGGCGCCCGACCCCTCGCCCTGGTCAACTGCCTCAACTTCGGCGACCCGGAGCGCCCGGTGGTCATGGGCCAGCTGAGCGACGCCGTGGACGGCATGGCCGACGCCTGCCGGGCCCTCGACCTGCCCGTGGTCGGCGGCAACGTGAGCCTCTACAACGCCTCCGACGGCGTCGACATCGACCCCACCCCGGTGGTGGGCGTGCTCGGCCTGGTCGACGAGCTGACCGCGGTGCCTCCCGCGGCCCGCCTGGTCGACGGCCACCGGCTGGTGCTGCTCGGGACCCCGGCCCGTGGCCTGGCCGGCTCCGAGTGGGCCCGGCGGGCGGGCAGGGAGCGTCAGGGCGAGCTGCCGTCGCTCGATCTCGCCGCCCACGCCGCCGTGGCCGACCTGGTCCGCGGTCTCGTGGCCGACCGGGTGCCCAGCGGGGTCCACGACGTGGCCGCCGGTGGCCTCGGCCTGTGCCTGGCCGAGATGGCCGTGGCCGGCGGCGTCGGTTTCACCGTCGACGGTGTCGACGGCCACGGCGAGCTCTTCTCCGAAGCCGCCTCGCGGGTGGTGGTCGCCGTGGCCCCCGACCACGAGGCCGAGGTCCTCGACCGGGCGGCGGCCGCCGGTGTGCCCGCCCGGGTCCTGGGCACCGCCGGTGGCGACCGACTGGTGGTCGCCGGCCTCGTCGACCTGGCCCTGGCCGACGCCACCGCCACCTGGCGGGACCGCCTCCCCGACGCCCTCGACACCGTCGCCTCCAGCTGAGGCGGTACGACCCGGGCGGCGGCGGGGTCGGGACTACGGTTCGCGTCGTGATGCTGCGTCGGTTCGCCCGGTTCCTCACCGTCGGGGCCCTCGCCCTGGCTCTTCTCCTCCCGGCCGGGACGGCCACCGCCCAGGAGCCGGTCCGGTCGGCGACCGAGAGGGGCAGTGGCTTCGTCCGCCACCGCGGGCCCCATTGGGTGTGGTTCGGCCCGGCCGGCTGGACCGCGGCCTACGGCGCGTACGGCATCACCATCAGCGGCCGGAACGGGGCGACGCTGGATCAGGGCTTCAGCTCGATCCTGTGCGCCAACGGGGCGACGTGGGCGAATTCGGTGACCAACTATTTCGCGGGCAAGCGGGCCGGCCTCCGTGGCCAGGGCTTCACGCTCCTCAGTTCGTCGCCGGTCAGTCGGCCGCCGGGCACCGGTCCCAACTACCGACGCCAGACCATCCAGTGGCGCCGCAACAACGTCCGGGGTCAGTTCCTCTTCGACTACGACTTCTCCACCAACGTCAGCGGCGTGAACTACTGCCACGCGCGCAATCTCGGACTCTACTCGAACCGCGCGTCGTGGACGGCCCTGCGACCGGTGTTGCTCCAGGTCAACGGCACGCTGGCCTACTCCGGGCCCGGCGCCTGCGACCCGTCGCCGTCGACCCCCTGCTGATCTCCGGGGTCCATCCGGTGCCGCCCGTGCGAGGGTCGCGTCGCTAGGCTCACCACACGTGATGCCGTCCCCCGCCGTCGACGATCCGGCGGACGACCACGACGGCAAGCGCGAGGCCTGCGGCGTCGTCGGCGTGTACGCCCCCGGCCAGCCCGTGGCCCACCTCCTCTACTTGGGCCTCTACGCGCTGCAGCACCGGGGCCAGGAGTCGGCGGGCATGGCCGTCAGCTCCGGTGACCACATCACCGTGGTGAAGGACATGGGCCTCGTGTCCAACGTCTTCGACGACCGGACGCTGCTGGGCCTGCCGGGCCACCTCGGCGTGGGCCACACCCGCTACTCCACGACGGGCTCGTCGAGCTGGCGCAACGCCCAGCCCGTCTTCCGCGACGTCGACGCCGGCCAGTTCGCCCTGGGCCACAACGGCAACCTGGTCAACACCGAGGCCCTGGCCGGTGACCTGGGGATGCTGCCGGGCACGGTGACCAGCGACAGCGACCTGGTCGCCGAGCTGCTCCAGCACGCACTGGAGGCCGCCGGCGACGAGGCCAGCGACGGCCGGGGCCTCGAACGGGCCCTGCTCGGGGTGCTGCCCCGGCTGGAGGGCGCCTTCTCCTTCGTGCTCATGGACGAGGCCCACGTCATCGGTGTGCGCGACCCCAACGGGTTCCGCCCGCTGTGCCTCGGCCGGCTCGAGTCGGGCTGGGTGCTGGCGTCGGAGTCCCCCGCCCTCGACGTGGCCGGGGCCCACTTCGTCCGCGAGCTGGAGCCGGGCGAGATGGTGGTCATCGACGCCACCGGCGTGCGCTCGCTGCGCCCCTTCGACGACGGTCGCATCGACCCGAAGCTGTGCCTGTTCGAGTTCGTGTACTTCGCCCGTCCCGACGCCCGCCTCTACGGCCAGAGCGTCCACGGCGCCCGGGTGGCCATGGGCGAGCAGCTGGCCGAGCAGGCCCCGGCCGAGGCCGACCTGGTCATGGGCGTGCCCGAGTCCGGCCTGCCCGCGGCCGAGGGCTTCTCCCGGCGCAGCGGCATCCCCTACGGCCAGGGGCTGGTGAAGAACCGCTACATCGGCCGCACCTTCATCGCCCCCAACCAGGAGATGCGGGCCCTCGGCGTGCGCATGAAGCTCAACCCGCTGCGCGACACCGTCGACGGGCGGCGCCTGGTCGTGGTCGACGACTCGATCGTGCGGGGCACGACCACCCGGGCGATGGTGCGCATGCTGCGCGAGGCCGGGGCCGTCGAGGTCCACCTGCGGGTCTCCTCGCCGCCGTACCGGTGGCCCTGCTTCTACGGCATGGACACCGGGACCCGGGGCGAACTGCTGGCCGCCAACCTGACCGTGGCCGAGATCCAGGAGTACCTGGGGGTCGACACCCTGGCCTACCTCGACCTCGACCGCCTGGTGACGGCGACGGGCGCCGTGGGCGCCGGGTTCTGCGACGCCTGCCTGACCGGCACCTACCCCGTCCCCATCCCCGAGAACCTGGGCAAGGGCGTGCTCGAGGCCGGGCCTACCTCGCCCCGGGAGGTGTCGGTGGTGGCCCCCAGCCTCCTCGACCCCGACGAGGGCCGCCTCCCCGCCGACGTCGCCCGCGACTCGTGACCGCCTCCCCCTCGTTCTGGCGCCCGATTCGGCAGCCATGACGACCGAAGCAGGCGCCAGTTCACCGGGGGGTGGGGCCAGCTACGCCGCCGCCGGGGTCGACATCGCCGCGGGGGAGGAGGCGGTGCGCCGCATCGGCCCCGCCGTGCGCTCCACCTTCACCGAGTCGGTGCTGGCCGACGTCGGGGGCTTCGGCGCCCCCTTCGCCCTCGAGCCCGGCCGCTGGGAGCGCCCGGTGCTGGTGTCCGCCACCGACGGGGTGGGTACCAAGCTGCTGGTCGCCGAGGCCGCCGGCCGATACGACACCATCGGCATCGACCTGGTGGCCATGGTCGTCGACGACCTCGTCTGCCAGGGGGCCACGCCGCTCTTCCTGCTCGACTACCTGGCCGTGGGCCGCCTCGACCCCGACGTGGTCGAGGCAGTGGTCGCCGGCATCGCCGAGGGTTGCCGCCGTGCGGGCTGTGCCCTGGTGGGCGGCGAGATGGCCGAGCACCCCGGCGCCATGGACCCCGACCGCATCGACGTGGCCGGCTTCGCCGTGGGTGTGGTCGAGCGGGACCGTCTCCTCACCGGCGACCAGGCCCGGGCCGGCGACCTGCTGGTCGGCCTGCCCTCCCCGGGCCTGCGCTCCAACGGCTACTCGCTGGCCCGCAAGGTCCTGCTGGAGGACGCCGCCCTGCCCCTCGCCGAGGTCGTCGACGACCTGCTGCTGCCCTCGGTCATCTACGCCCCGGCGATCGTGGATCTGCTCACCAAGGTCGACGTGGCGGGCGTGGCCCACGTCACCGGTGGCGGCATCCCCGGCAACCTGCCCCGGGCCCTGCCCGACGCCGTGACCTACGTGCTCGACCCCACCACCTGGGAGGTCCCCGCCGTCTTCGGCCGCATCCAGGAGCTGGGCGGGGTCGACGCCGACGAGATGGCCAAGGTCTTCAACCTGGGCATCGGCATGATCGTCGTGGTGCGCCCCGACGACGCCCTCCTGACCGTCGAGGCCCTGGCCGGCCACGGCCACGACGCCCGGGTCATCGGCGAGGTCGTCCCCGCGTGAGCACGGCCAAGGAGCGGCTGATCGGGCACCTGCTGGCCCATTCGGTGAAGCGGGGCACCTTCACCCTGAAGTCGGGTCGCACCAGCGACTGGTTCCTCGACGCCAAGCAGACCTGCTGTCGACCCGAGGGGATCCTCCTCGTCGCCGAACTGGCCCTCGAGGCCATTCCCGCCGACGTCACCGCCATCGGGGGCCTGACGGTGGGTGCCGACCCGGTCGCCTACGGGGTGGCCGCCGTGGCCGCCACCCGGGGCCGGGACCTGCGGAGCTTCACCATCCGCAAGGAGGCCAAGGACCACGGCGTGGCCGGCCGCCAGGCCGGGGCCCTGGTCCCGGGTGACAAGGTGGTCATCACCGAGGACGCCGTCACCCGGGGCACCTCCCCGATGGAGGCGGCCGAGGTCGTCCGCGAGCTGGGGGCCGAGCCGGTGCTGATCCTGCCCGTGGTCGACCGGGGCGGCACCTGCGGCGAGCTGGCCGCCGCCGCCGGCATCGCCTTCCACCCCCTCGTCACCGCCCCCGACCTCGGCTTCCCCTACGAGAAGGAAATTGCGTGAGTTGGTCAGCCTGAGAGGGACCAACTCACACCAGATCGGGGTGGTCACCCCGACGACCAGGGCAGGGGTGGGCGCACCCCACCACCCCAGGCCGAACCCCCAACCGGCCCACCGGCCGTACATCCCGAGGCCCACCCCCAGCCCCACCCCGATCATCACGCCCACCGCGGTCAGCACGCCGTCATCCTGCCCGGCTGAAGGCGGTGGAAGGGGGTTCGCTACGCTCCGCCCCGTGACCGAACACCCGATGCGAGAGCGTCTGGCCGAGCTGGAGAAGCGCCGCGAGCAGGCCCGCCAGCCCGGGTCGGAACGCTCGGTCGAGCGCCAGCACGCCAAGGGCAAGATGCTCGCCCGCGAGCGGGTCGAGTACCTGCTCGACGAGGGCTCCTTCCACGAGCTGGACCAGCTGGCCCGCCACCGGGCCACCGCCGCCGGCCTCGAGGAGCGCCCCTTCACCGACGGGGTGATCACCGGGTGGGGGACCATCGACGGTCGCAAGGTGTTCGTGTTCTCCCAGGACTTCACCGTCTACGGCGGGGCCCTGGGCGAGGTCTTCGCCGAGAAGATCCACAAGCTCATGGACCTGGCCCTCTCGGTGGGCGCCCCGGTCATCGGCCTGAACGACGGCGCCGGCGCCCGCATCCAGGAGGGCGTGGTCTCGCTGGCCAGCTACGGCGGGATCTTCTGGCGCAACGTCCAGGCCTCCGGGGTCACGCCCCAGATCAGCGTGGTGCTCGGGCCCTGCGCCGGCGGCGCCGTCTACAGCCCGGCCATGACCGACTTCATCTTCATGGTGCGCGAGACCTCGCACATGTTCATCACCGGCCCCGACGTCGTGAAGACGGTGACCGGCGAGGAGGTCACCCTCGAGGAGCTGGGCGGCGCCCAGAGCCACGCCTCCAAGTCGGGCGTGGCCACCTTCGTCGCCCCCGACGAGAAGGCCTGCCTCGACAACGTCCGCTTCCTGCTGTCGTTCCTGCCCTCCAACAACCTGGAGGAGCCGCCGTACTTCGAGCCCACCGACGACCCGAACCGCCTCTGCCCCGAGCTGGTCGACGTCATCCCGGCGAGCTCGAACATGCCCTACGACATGCACAAGGTCATCGAGGCAGTCGTCGACGACGCCGAGTACTTCGAGTACTTCCCGCACTGGGCCCAGAGCATCACCTGCGGTTTCGCCCGCATCGCCGGGCACCCGGTGGGCATCGTCGGCAACCAGCCCCAGATGCTCGCCGGCGTGCTCGACATCGAGTCGTCGGAGAAGGCGGCCCGCTTCGTGCGCACCTGCGACGCCTTCAACATCCCGCTGGTGACCTTCGTCGACGTGCCCGGCTTCCTGCCCGGCGTCGACCAGGAGTACGGCGGCATCATCCGCCACGGCGCCAAGCTGCTCTACGCCTACTGCGAGGCCACCGTGCCCCGCATCCAGGTCATCACCCGCAAGGCCTACGGCGGCGCGTACGTGGTCATGAACTCCAAGTCCATCGGCGCCGACCTGGCCTTCGCCTGGCCCTCGGCCGAGCTGGCGGTCATGGGGCCCGAGGGGGCGGTCAACATCGTCTACCGCCGGGAGCTGGCCGACGCCGCCGACCCCGCCGCCCGCCGCACCGAGCTGGTCGACGAGTACATCGAGCAGTACGCCAACCCCTACGTGGCCGCCGAGCGGGGCTACGTCGACGACGTGATCGACCCGGCCGAGACCCGCATCAAGCTGGTCGCCGGCCTCGAGATGCTGCGGTCCAAGCGCGAGGAACTCCCCAAGCGCAAGCACGGCAACGTGCCGTTGTAATGGTCGCAGCCTCCGCTGCTCCGCTGCCTACGGCAGCTTCCGGCGACCTTCGCCGGTGCTGCGGCGCCGCCGTCACCTTTGCTCGCTTCCGGCTCGCCGGCTTCGCCGATGTTGCGGGTCCCCCTTGCTGCAGCGCCGCAGGCGCCGCAGCGTCACCCGTTGCGGGACCTGCGCTTGTTGGTTCGGCCGGGGCTGGTGGTTCGACTGAGGGGTGGTGGTGATGGGAGAGCTGTTGCCGGTGATCTCGCCGGTGCCTTCGGAGGAGGAGGCGGTGGCCATCGTGGCGGCGCTGGAGGTGGCGTGGCCGCGGGGGGTGATCGCCC
The DNA here is from genome assembly GCA_964438115.1 of uncultured Iamiaceae bacterium. Taxonomy (GTDB): domain Bacteria; phylum Actinomycetota; class Acidimicrobiia; order Acidimicrobiales; family DATDAH01; genus DATDAH01. Next base: position 2,664 of record CAYTJS010000117.1, on the reverse strand, counting down.
ACGATCCCGAGCCGGCGCCGCGGTGGCGGTTCAGCGGGCGCTGGTGGTCCAAGCCCGTCCCGGTCGGCCGTCCTCGCCCCGTCTGACCCCGCGTTCTCGGGCCGTTCCGGGGTCGGCGGCTAGGGTTCGCCCAGATTCGACGAGCCTGGGAGGGCTGATGTTCCGACGCTTGATGCTGGTGCCGGCGCTGATCGTGCTGGGGGTGGGTCTGGCGGCCTGCTCCAGCGAGGTGGCGGCGAACAACCTCGAGGTCGGCGACTGCACCGACCAGGACCTGACCGGGGCCATCGGCGAAGTGGACACCGTCGACTGCGACGAATCCCACACCGGCGAGGTCTACGAGGTCTTCGACCTCGAAGGCGACGACTTCCCCGGCTCGACCGAGGTCAACAACCTGGCCACCGAGGGCTGCCAGGGCGAGGCGTTCGAGGACTACGTGGGTGTGCCCTACGCCCAGTCCGAGATCTACGCCACCTACCTGGTCCCCACCGAGGAGACCTGGAACGAGGCCGACGACCGCACGGTCATCTGCCTGGCGGTGACCGCCGACGGCTCGCCCAGCGAGGGCTCCGTCGAGGGCGCCAACCGCTGACCGGGTGGTCCGCGCCGTCGCCTTCCTGCTGGCCACCGTCGCCGTCCTCGGTGTCGTCGGCTGCAGTGGGGACGACGACGGAGACCCCGACGGCCTGACCGCCGCGCCCTTCACGCTGGGCCTGGCGGTCGGCGACTGCTTCGACCGGCCCGCCTCCCCCGACGTCACGTCGGTGGAGGCGGTGCCGTGTCGCCGCCCCCACGACCTCGAGGTCTTCGCCCTCGTCGACCTGGCCGACGGCGCCTATCCCGGCCCCGCCGTGGTCGCCCAGCGGGCCGGCGCTCGCTGCAACGAGCGCTTCGCCGCCTACGTCGGCGGCCCCCAGGACAGCTCGGGCCTGGTGGTGGTCCCCTACGCCCCTGACCGCCTGGCCTGGCAGCAGGGGGCCCGCACGGTGACCTGCGCCCTCTCCCTGGCCGAGGGCCGGGCCGAGGGGTCGGCCCGGGACAGCGAGGCCCCCGCCGGGTGAGGCCCGTCGTCCTCGTCCTCGCCCTCGTCGTGCTCGTCCCCGCCTGTGGTGGCGACGACGAGGCGGTCCCTGCCACCGTCGGCCCCACCACGACCGCCCCCGACGGTCGGGCCAGCCTCTACGAGCTGTCCGTCGGTGACTGCCTCGACGGACTGGCCGCCGGCACCGATCTCCTCGTCGAGGTGGTGCCCTGCGACCGGCCCCACCAGGCCGAGGTCTACGGCACCGCCGAGGTGCGGGGCGAGGCCTTCCCGGGGGTCGACCAGCTCCGGCGGCGGGCGGCCACCGCCTGCGCCCAGCGCTTCGCCGGTTACACCGGCGAGCCCGCCGGACCCGGTACCGAGCTGGCCTTCGTCGAGGTGGTGCCCACCGTGGAATCCTGGGCCGCCGGCGACCGGGCCGCCCTCTGCCTGGCCCTGGGCCCCGACGGGGCACCGCTGTCGGCCTCCATCGCCGGCTGACCGATCGTCGAGGAGTCGAGATGTCCGAGTCCCCCGAGTCCCCCGGCGCCCTGGCCGACCTGCGGGTCGTCGACTGCGCCACCGTGCTGGCCGGCCCCGGCTGTGCCCGCTACCTGGCCGACTTCGGTGCCGACGTCATCAAGGTCGAACGGCCGGGCGAGGGCGACACCACCCGTTCGATGGGCTGGCGGGATCCCCGGGACGGCGTGACCCTCTTCTGGAAGCTGCTGGGCCGGGGCAAGCGCACGATCGTCCTCGACCTGAAGAGCGACGAGGGCCGCGAGACCATGCTCGACCTGCTGGCCGGTGCCGACGTGCTCGTCGAGAATTTCCGGCCCGGGACCCTCGAGCGGCTGGGCCTCGGCCCCGACGTCCTCCTGGCCCGCAACCCGAAGCTGGTCATCACCCGGGTGACCGGCTTCGGCCAGGACGGCCCCTACCGGCAGCGGCCCGGGTTCGCGACCATCGCCGAGGCCATGTCGGGCTTCGCCGCCATCAACGGCGAGCCCGACGGCGGACCCCTGCTGCCGCCCATCGCCCTGGCCGACGAGGTCACCGCCATCGTCGCCGCCTTCGCCACCATGGTCGCCGTCCACTCCGGCGTGGGCCAGGTGGTCGACGTCAACCTCCTCGAGTCGCTCTTCCAGCTCATGGGGCCGTTGGTGTCGCTCTACGGCGTGACCGGCGAGCTGCAGCCCCGCATGGGTGCCGAGCTGCCCTACTCGGTGCCCCGCAACACCTACCGGTGCGCCGACGGCACCTGGGTGGCCCTGTCCACCTCGGCCGAGTCGGTGGCCCGGCGCCTGCTCGACCTCATCGGCCACGGCGACGACGAGCGGCTCCACAGCTTCGAGGGCCGCGTCGCCCACCGGGTCGAGCTGGACCGCTGGATGGCCGAGTGGATCGCCGCCCGCACCGGTGAGGAGGTCCTGGCCGCCTTCGAGGAGGCCCAGGCCGCCTGCGCCCCCGTCTACGACATGGCCGACCTCTACGCCGACCCCCACGTTGCCGCCCGTGGCGCCATCGTCGACGTCGACGGCACCCCCATGCAGGGCCTCATCGCCCGCCTCTCCGCCACTCCTGGACGCATCCGCTTCCCCGCCCGCCCCCCCGCCGCCGACCAGGCCGAGATCCTCACCGAG
>CAYTJS010000116.1:5124-10596 GCA_964438115.1 uncultured Iamiaceae bacterium | reverse complement strand
CCGGAGCTTCCCACGACCGCTGGGTAGCCTCGACCCATGCGCCGGGCCGTCGTGGTGATCGTGCTGGTGCTGACCCTGCTGGCGGGGCCGGCCGCCGCGGCACCCGACCCGACCACCGGCGACCCGCCGGCCCGGACCTCGCCCGCCTGGCGGGAGTTCCGCAGCTCGGTGGAGCCGGTGACCCGGGCCGAGCTGGGTGCGTCCTGGCGGGCCGGGTGCCCGGTCCACTGGTCGAAGCTGCGGGCCCTCGACGTCACCTTCTGGGACTACGCCGGACGGCATCGGACCGGACGCCTGATCGTGCACGCCGTGGTCGTCCCCGACGTCCGGGCCGTCTTCCGACGACTCCACACCGCCGGCTTCCAGATCAAGGCGATCCGTCCGGTGACCGACTTCGGGGCCAGCGACGCCCGCTCGATGCGGGCCAACAACACCAGCGCCTTCAACTGCCGTTACGTGGCCGGCACCACCACCTGGTCCCAGCACAGCTACGGCCGAGCCGTCGACGTCAACCCGGTGCAGAACCCCTACGTGGACGACGGCGTGGCCGACCCGACCAACGGCACCCCGTGGATCGACCGCTCACCGGCGGGGCCGGGCATGGCCGTGGCCGGCAACGTGCTGGTCCGGGCCTTCGCCGACATCGGCTGGGGCTGGGGCGGCCGCTGGACCTCGGCCCGGGACTACCAGCACTTCTCCCAGTCTGGCCGCTAGCCCCACCACCACGCGTTCTGGCGTCGATTCGTCGCGCCCACCGCAACCGATCGACGCAATTTCGGGTTACTCGCCGGCCATGAGGCGGGCGCCGATGGCGGTGATGTCCCAGCGGTCGTCGTCGCCGGGGAGCTCGCGGGCGTCGAAGGCGCCGAGGACCTCGTCACAACGCTCGGCGGCGAACCGGCGGGAGTGGGCGTGGGTGACGATGAGGAAGTCCCCCCGCTCGACCCCGGCCACCGCCGCTGCTGCCAGCTCGTCGGCGGGCATGCCGGCGGCGAAGAGCTCACTGCCGAGGTCGGAGTCCATCATCCCCTCGCCGGCGTGGCCGTCGCCCCGGTTGCGCTCGGCGTCCCACAGCCGCGTGGTCACCAGCCCCGGGCACAACACGCTGACCCCGATGAACTCCGGCACCTCGCGGCGCATCACGTCGGCCAGGGCCAGCACCGCGTGCTTGCTGGCGGTGTAAGGGGCGCTCAACAGATTGGCCACCCCGAGGCTGTGCTCGGAGCCGGTGACCACGACCCGGGACGGCGTGCCCTGGGCGGCGAAGCGGCGCCCGAACTCGACCATGCCGAGAAACACCCCGACGGTGTTCACGTCGAGCACCCAGCGCAGGTCGTCGAGGGTGGTGTCGAGGAAGGGCCGGGTGGTCACCACGCCGGCGTTGTTCCAGACCAGGTCGACCCCGCCCAGCTCGGCCCAGGCGCCGTCGGCCAGCTCGCGCACGCTGTCCTCGGAGGTCACGTCGCAGGGCAGGGCCACGCCCCGACGACCCCGGTCGGCCACCAGCGCGGCGGTCTCCTCGGCCCCGTCCCGGTCGAGGTCGGCGGCGACCACGTCCATCCCGGCGTCGGCCAGGGCCAGGCAGAGGGCCCGGCCGATGCCGCTGCCCCCGCCGGTCACCACCGCCCGCTTGTCGGTCAGGTCGCCCTGCAGTCCAGCCATCGTCGTGCCCCCGTGGTCGTGGTCCGGCGTCGCCGACGCTACCCCTCGACCAGAATGGGCCGATGACGAGCGCGCCCTACACCACCGGCCTCCACGAGGTCGCCGACGGCGTCTTCGCCTGGCTCCAGCCCGACGGCGGCTGGGGGTGGAGCAACGCCGGCCTGGTGCGGGGCGACGGCGGCTCGCTGCTGGTCGACACCCTCTTCGACCTGCACCTGACCCGGCGCATGCTCGAGGCCATGGCCCCGGTGACCGACACCGCCCCCATCGCCACCCTCGTCAACACCCACGCCAACGGCGACCACTGCTACGGCAACCAGCTCGTCAGCGGGGCCGAGGTCGTCGCGTCCGCCGCCTCGGCGGCCGAGATGGCCGAGCTGCCCCCGGCGATGCTCGCCGCCATGACCAGCCTCGACCTGGGCAGCGAGGCGGCCAACGCCTACGTCGAGGCCGCCTTCGGCCCCTTCGACTTCGAGGGCATCGACCAGCCCCACCCCGACCGGACCTTCACCGGCGCCCTCACCCTCGAGGTGGCGGGCCGCCGGGTCGAGCTGGTCGACCTGGGCCCGGCCCACACCGCCGGTGACCTGATCGCCCACCTCCCCGACGCCGGGGTGGTGTTCACCGGCGACCTGTGCTTCAACGGCGGCACCCCGCTCGTGTGGAACGGCCCGATCGCCAACTGGGTCGCCGCCGCCGAACACATCGCCGGCCTGGACGCCGAGGTGATCGTCCCCGGCCACGGCCCCCTGGCCACCGCCGCCGACGTCCTGGCCATGGGCGAGTACCTGCAGTTCGTCCATGCCGAGGCCTCGGCCCGCCACGCCGCCGGGATGTCGGTGGCCGCCGCCGCCCGTGACATCGACCTCGGCCCCTACGCCGACTGGGGCGAGTCCGAGCGCATCGCCCTCAACGTCGACGCCGTCTACCGAGAGATCGATCCCACCCACCGGTCCGCAGGCGTCCTCGCCCTCTTCGCCCTCATGGGCCAACTCGCCGCCGAGAAGTAGCCCCCACGCGACCCCTCCCGAGCGGCAGCAGCCGAGGCGGCACGAGGACCGACAGCCAGCGGCAACACCGCGGAGGCTGCGCCGAAGCAGCGGTCACCCCCGGCGCGACAGCTGCCGCAGGGGCAAGGGGACCCCAGCCGGCAGCAACGCTGCGGAGGCTGCGCCGAAGCAGCGGTCACCCCCGGCGCGACAGCTGCCGCAGGGGCAAGGGGACCCCAGCCAGCAGCAACGCTGCGGAGGCGGCGCCGAAGCAGCGGGCACCCCCCGGCGCGGAAGCTGCCGTAGGCAGCAGTCGCCGCGAAGGCGGCGACGAGAGATACCGCAGTCGCCGCGAAGGCGGCGACTAGGGAACCGGCGCGAACCGCCGGAGGTTCCAGTTGCCGTTGAGGACCCGGCCGGGCAGGTCGTTGGCCACGCCGACCCAGCGGCCGACCACGGCGGGCACGTCGGCCCGCCCGAACGTCACGACGTGGTCGGCGGAGCCGCCGGTGGCCGAACGCCGCAGCCGGAACGTCCGCCCCCGGACCATGCCGGGGTCGCTGCGGCCGTTGCCGTCCCAGTCCCCCACGGCCGGCTGGTCACCGTTGTGGCCGAAGGTGAAGGTGCGGAACGGGGTGCCGGTCGAGTTGCGGTTGCGGATGCGCCAGACGTTGCCCTGGACCATCCCCGGGGTGTCGATGCCGTCACCGTTCCAGTCCCCCACCACGGGCGTGTGGTCGGGCGCGCCGAAGCGGAACTGCAGCGCTGGGAAGGTCGAACGGTTGCTGTTGGCGAGCAGCCACAGGTTGCCCCGCACCACACCGATCGTCTCGGTGCCGTTGCCGTCCCAGTCGCCACAGACGATGCGATCGCCGACCTGGCCGTAGGTGAAGCTGTTCTGGGGCGGGCCCGAGTCGCGGCGGTTGCGCAACCGCCACCGGTTGCCGTGCACCAGGCCGAGGCCCTCACGCCCGTCGCCGTTCCAGTCGCAGACGATGGGCTGGTCGCCGATGGCACCGAAGTCGATGCGCTGGTCGGCCACCCCGGCGGTGCGACCGACCACGCGGTGGCGGCCGGCGGCGGAGGCCCGCTCGGCGGCGATGGGCCAGGTGTTGTGACGGCAGCCCTGGAGATCCTTGGACTGCTGCTGCATCACCGGGGCCGGCTGGCCCGCGCCCGGGCAGTTCTGGTGGCCGAAGCCGAGCCAGTGCCCGGTCTCGTGGTTGACGACGTAGTGCCGGTAGCCGTCGAGGGTGCCACCGCCGGCCAACCATGAGTCGCTGGCGCCCATCCACCGGGTCTGGTTGATGATCACGTTGCGCCCCACCCGGCACGACCACGACGACGAGCACGGGGAGCCGAACGACGGCACCATCGAGGCCTCCGACATCCAGAGGGTGAAGTCGCCCCCGCTCGCCACCTGGCGGAACTCGATGGCGCCGCCCAGGGACCAACCCCGGGGGTCGTTCAGGGTCTGGGCCACGTGGATGGCCACGTAGTCCATGTCCACGCGGATCCTGCCGCGGGTGGCAAGGGAATAGGTGTAGGTCCGGGCCTGGGTCCCGGCTTCGCCGACGGCCTCGGTCGTGCCCGACCCGGGCCCGGCCGTGGGGCCGATCGAGGGATCGGCCTCGACGGGCAGCACGGCGGCCGCCGTCAGGGCGACGAGGATCGTCAGGGCGACGAGCAGGCGACGGGACATCGGTGGGGAACGCTACCGGTGGCCGACTACCAGAGACGGCCCGTGTCCATGTACCGCTCGGCCCCCTCGGCCACGGCGTGCTTGGCCCAGTCGACGCCCGACCCGGCCCGACGCAGGAGCCGACGGGCCACCGACACGCCCACGAAGAACACCACGAGACCGATGGCCAACATCGCGATGGTGCCGGGGTCCGGCCCCGGTGACGGCGGGGACGGCTGGGTGATGGGATCGTCCATTCCCGCAGTCTGCCCCCGGACGCAGGAGGAGCCCCCGCCGTCAACGGGGGCTCCTCCTACTCGCAGCCCCAACGGTGTCCGAACCGAGGTTCAGACGGTGTCGGATGGCCAGTGCGCGGTGAGGCCGTACAGCGCGAGGGCGATGAGGATGATGCCGGCGAGCGCGAAGAGGGGCAACACCGGCAACACGGCGAACCAGAAGACGATGGCCACCGCCGCCACGACGATCCCGGTCCAGCGACCTGACGAGTGGCCGTAGAGGGTCAGGACCGCCGCCGCGAGCAGGAGCACCGCCCAGATGATGCCGATCCAGCCCCAGGTCTCGAGCGAGCCGAAGAACGTGGAATCGGTGTACGGGTAGGTGTTGGTCCAGTCGGCCGCGTCGCGCACCGCCGAGATCCCCCAGAGGAGATTCCCCACCCCACCGATTGCCAGCAGGATGCCCGCGTAGACCACCCAGCCCCGGTGATCGGACGAAGCAGTGTTCCCAGTCATCATGACCTCCCTACGTCGTGAACGACCACGAGCGTAGTGTCTCCGCCTCCGCCCGTCAGACCGCCGCGAAGCCTCCGCCGTCGATGCGGACGCGTCGTCGAGCTGCGCCCGGAGGCGGTAGCGGTGCAGGAGCCAGGCCGACCACCCATGGAGCGGCATCGCCCGGCGGAGGACGGGGCGGGCGCCGGCCGGCCCGGCCACATCGGGCCACGGCCCGACGAAACCCCTGGCCCGAGCACGACTCCGCGCGCACACCAAGGGGTTTCGCCGATGGCACTTGCAGCCCCAACGAAGTTCGAACCCGTGCCTCCACCCATGAGCACGCCGTGGTGTCCTCGGCGCCGCAGGCGCCGCCACCGCCCAAGACGCGAGAAACCCCCGCCGATGA
>CAYTJS010000116.1:0-5024 GCA_964438115.1 uncultured Iamiaceae bacterium | reverse complement strand
GCGGGGGTCTCCTCCTGCTTGCAGCCCCAACGGGGTTCGAACCCGTGTCTCCACCCATGAGCACGCCGTGGTGTCCACGGCGCCGCAGGCGCCGCCACCGCCCAAGACGCGAGAAACCCCCGCCGATGAGCGGGGGTCTCCTCCTGCTTGCAGCCCCAACGGGGTTCGAACCCGTGTCTCCACCTTGAGAGGGTGGTGTCCTAGGCCACTAGACGATGGGGCCGTGTGCTGCGGCAGCCCGTGCAGGCTACCGGCTGCGCTCGGGGGGAAGGACTCGAACCCTCAACGACTGGACCAGAACCAGCTGTGTTGCCAATTACACCACCCCCGATCGGTGGGACGCCCGAGGCTAGCGGCGCCACCCCGGGCCCCGCACCCGGGATCGGTCAGTTCCGGGTGGAGCGGACGGTGTCGTCCAGGTTCATCAGCCGGCGGTAGCCCAGGAAGCGGCCGACGGAGATGGCGGCGGTCTCGCGGACCATGGCCCGCAGCTCGGCGGCACCCTGGACGGGGCTGTCGTCGGTGGGCGACACATGGGCCTCGAGGCCGACCTCGCCGGCGATGCCCTCGAGCCGCTTCGAGTGGAAGGGGTCCGACACGATGAGCACGTCGTCGATGCCGTCCTCCCGCAGGAAGCGGGCGCTGGCGGCCAGCGACTCCCAAGAGTTGCGGCCGTCGACCTCGAGGCGGAGGGCCGACTCGGGCACGCCCCGCTCCTGGAGCCAGATGGCCCCGGCCTGGGCCTCGCTGAACTCGTCGCCCTCCTGGCGCCCGCCCGTGACCACGACGACGTCGGAATAGCCCGCCTCGTAGAGCTCGAGGCCGTGGGCCAGCCGGGCCTCGTAGACCGGCGACGGCGTGCCGTTGTACTGGGCCGCACCCATGACCACGATGGCGCCGGCGTCCTGGGCGTCGTCCTGACGCGACGCCTGCCACACCTGGACGAAGGTGACCCCGACGTAGAGGCCGAGGACCACGAGGACGGCGACGCCCAGCTTCCAGCCGAGGCGCCACCAGCGGGGACCACGGCCGGCCATCGCCCTACAACCTCGCCCGGGCCGCCCGCAGCCGCCGCAGCGTCTCGTCGCGGCCCAGAACCACCAGGCCCTCGAAGAGCGGCGGACCGACGGTCCGCCCGGTCACCGCCACCCGGACCGGCGCCTGGGCCTTGCCCAGCTTCAGGCCGAAGGACTCCTCGCCCACCACCCGCAGCGTCTCCTTGAGCACTTCGGCGTCCCAGTCGGCGGTGGCGTAGGCGCCGATGACGGCGTCGAGCAGGGCGGGGGCCGTCTCGGTGCCCATGGCCTTGTCCCACGAGGCGGGGTCCTCGGGCGGGTCGGCCAGGAACAGCCAGTCGACCTGGGCAGGCAGGTCGGCCAGCAACTTCAGCCGCTCCTGGACGAGGGGGGCCATGGCCGTCCAGGCGTCGGGGTCGAAGCGGTCGGCCGGCCACGGGACGTCGTCACCGGTGAGCCAGGGCTCGGCCTCGGCCAGGAACTCGTCGAGGGACAGGCGCCGGATCCACTCGCCGTTGATGTGCTCGAGCTTCTTCAGGTCGAAGAAGGCGGCGCTCTTCACCACGTCGTCGAGGCGGAAGAGCTCGACGATCTCGGCCATGGGCCGCACCTCGACGCCGTCGGGCGGGCCCCACCCGAGGAGGGCCAGGTAGTTGGCCATGGCCCGGGCCAGGTAGCCCTTGGCCGGGTAGTCGCCGACGGCGACGTCGTCCTTGCGCTTCGACAGCTTCTGGCGGGACTCGTTCACCAGCAACGGCAGGTGGGCGTAGACGGGGTCGTAGTCGATGCCCAGGTACTGGCGGATGGCCATGACCCGGGGGGTCGAGCTGAGGAGGTCCTCGCCCCGGATGACGTGGGTGATGCCCAGGTCGGGGTCGTCGATGGCATTGGCCAGCAGGAACCCGGGGGTGTCGTTGCGACCCCGCCAGATGACGAAGTCCTCGAGATCGGCGTAGTCGAAGGTGACCTCGCCCCGGATGACGTCGTTGATGCGGGCCGTGCCCTGCGGCACCCGGACGGCCACCCCGAGCCCCGGCGTGATGGTCGAGCCGGGGACCTCGTTCTTGTCGTCGTCGACCAGGTAGGCGTGGCCGTCGGCCAGGAGCTTCTCGCAGGCGTCCCGGTAGAGGTGACGGCGGTCGGACTGGTGGATCGGGCCCTCGTCCCAGTCGATGCCCAGCCAGGTGAGCGACTCGAGGATGGCGTCGATCAGCTCCGGCCGGCTGCGCTCCTCGTCGGTGTCCTCGATGCGCAGCACGAACGTGCCGCCGGACTGGCGGGCGACCAGCCAGTTGAACAGCGCCGAGCGGGCCCCGCCGACGTGCAGGTAGCCCGTGGGGGCGGGCGCGAAGCGGACACGGGGGGCGTCGGTCACCCCCCCGAGGCTACCGCCCGCCCGCCGACGGGGGCCTCGACCCCTTCGTGAACTCTCGGTACACTTCACCCCGTGGCCGTGACGCTGCCCGCCGGGCGCACCTTCACCGTCGACGACCTCGACCGCTTCCCCAGCGACGGCAACCGGTACGAGTTGATCGAGGGAAGCCTCCACGTGACGCCATCGCCCTCCCTGGGCCATCAGCAGGTGCTGGCCAACCTGCACCTGCTCCTCCACGAGGCGTGTCCACCCCACCTGAACGTCCTCTTCGCCCCCCTCGACGTGGTCCTCGGACCGGCGACCGTGCTCGTGCCCGACCTGGTCGTCATCCCCACCGGGATCGAAGGCCTCGATCGGGTGCCCGTCGCCCCCCACCTGGTCGTCGAGGTGCTGTCCCCGTCGACCCGCACCTACGACCTGACGGCCAAGCACGCCGTCTACCGCGAGGCCGGCGTCGGCGCCTACTGGGTGGTCGACCCCGAGGTCCCGTCCGTGCGGGCCTGGACCTGGCACGACGGCGCCGACGACGACACGACCACCACCGGCGACGACGCGTTCACGGCCGCCTGGCCCTTCCCCGTGACGGTGTCCCCCGCCGCCCTGCGCCGCCGCCGCTGAGCGCCGGGCCCTACCAGGGCATGACGACGCCGCCGTTGGGGCGCAGGATCTGGCCGGTCATGAACGACGAGGCGTCGCTGGCCAGGTACAGCACGGCGTAGGCGATGTCGTCGGGCTCGCCCACCCGGCGCAAGGGGTTGAAGCGGGCCATCATCCCCGTGAACTTCTCCTTGGCCTCGGGGTCCTCGGTGCCCTCCTCGTCGGTCCAGGCCCGGGCCGTCATGTTGGTGACGATGAAGCCGGGGGCCACGGCGTTGACCCGCACCCCCCGCTCCCCCAGCTCGACGGCGGCCACCTTGGTCAGCTGGACCAGACCCGCCTTGGCCATCCCGTAACAGACCAGGCCGGCGGCGGGCTGGTCGACGGCGGCTGACGCCATGTTGACGATCGAGCCTGAACCGGCCTCGGCCATCACCCGGCCGGCGGCCTGGGTCCCGAAGAAGACGCCCTTCAGGTTGACACCGAGGACCCGGTCGAGGTCGTCCTCGGTGGTGTCGAGCACCGAGGAGCGGTGCATGATCCCGGCGACGTTGGCCATGACGTCGAGCCGGCCATGACGCTCGGCGGCGCCCCGCACCAGGGCCTCGACGTCGGCCGGGTCGGTGACGTCGACGGTCACCACCTCGGCGGTGCCACCGGCGGCCTGGACGTGCTCGGCGGTCACGGTGGCCCCGTCGGCGTCACGGTCGGCGCACACGACGGTGGCCCCGGCCTCGGCCAGGCGCTCGGCGCTGGCCCGGCCGATGCCGCTGGCGGCCCCGGTGACGATGGCGACCCGGTCGGTCAGATCGAAGGCGTCCACGCCGCCGGACCGTAGTCAGCCCTCCACCCCCACCCCGACGGTGGGGTCAGGTGCTGCGGCGGTGGAGGGCGGTGACGGCGCGCCAGACGTCGGTGAAGCGGGTGGTCAGGGGGGCACACCCCAGACGGACCAGGTCGGGCTCGCGAAAATCCGCCACCACCCCGTCCTCGGCCGCCATCGCCGGCACCAGGTCCCGGGCGTCGGGGTGGCGCACCGAGAGGTGACCGCCACGCCGGGCGGGATCCCGCGGGGTGGGCGACTCGAGGCCGTACTCGTCGACCAAGGTCAGGCCGAAGCCGGTGAGGGCGGCCGCCTTGGCCCGGATGGCGCCGATGCCGGCGGCAGCCACCACCTCGAAGGCGGCCCGGGCCGCCTCGATGCCGATGATCGGCGGCGTCCCGACGAGGAACCGGCCGATGCCCGGCATCGGCTCGTAGTGGGCCGGCATGGCGAACTGGTCGTCCCGCCCGAACCAGCCCCAGACCGGCTGGTCGATCCGCTCGTGGAGGTCGCGGCGCACGTAGACCCACCCCGGCCCGCCGGGGCCGGCCCCGAGGAACTTGTACGAGCAGCCCACGGCCAACTCGACGCCTGCGCCGTGGAGGTCGAGGTCGAGCACCCCGGCGGCGTGGGACAGGTCCCAGACGAGCAGGGCGCCGGCTTCGGCGGCCCGGGCCGTCTCGCCCGCGAGGTCGGCCACCTCGGCGGTGCGGTAGTCAACCAGCGACCGGACGGCCACGGCCACGTCATCGAGCCGGTCGAGGCCGGCCCGGACCTCGTGGCCGGTGCGGGCGGCGATCCCGTCGACGACGTACACGTCACTCGGGAAGTCGTCCCGATCGACGGCGATGACCCGCCGGTCGGGCCGCAGGGCGAGGGCGGCGTGGACGACCTGGAACAGGTTGACCGAGGTCGAGTCGTGCACCAGGACCTCGTCGCCGTCGACCCCCAGCAGCGGGGCCAGGGTGGCCCCGGCCCGGAACGGGACCTCGACCCAGTGGTCCCACGAGCGGATCAGGCCCCCGGCCCACTCCTCGTGCACCACCCGCTCGATGGCGGCCACCGCTGCCCTGGCGGGCATGCCCAGCGAGTTGCCGTCGAGGTAGGCCAGGTCGGGGTCGGGGACGACGAACTCGTCCCGCCAGCGGGCCAGCGGGTCGGCGGCGTCGAGGGCCTCGGCGTCCGCCCGGTCGGTCACCGGGTCATGGTGGCA